>DATBFI010000408.1:0-3859 GCA_036558585.1 Chitinophagaceae bacterium | reverse complement strand
TTATGGTAAATAAGCGTATCCCCGTTGTTGAAGTATAAATGCCAGCCAAGACCATAATTATGCATGGTTTTATGCTCATTGCTATACGGTTTGAAAGCCATATCGAGCGTAGATCTTTTCAGGAAAGTATCTTCATAAAGTGTTTTATCCCATTGAAAAAGATCGCGTACTGTACTATACACATTTTTATCTCCATAGGTACAGTCAAGATGGTCCATCGGAAATGGTTTGGTAACGGAATATGTAGGAATATATTTAGCAGTGTCGGCGATAGAAAACACGTAAGTATCTTTTAAACCAAGAGGCGTAAAAACACTATCTTTCATATACTGAGGGAACGGATGCGTAGTTATTATTTCAACAATAAGCGCCAGCAGCAAATAATTTGTATTGCAATAATGATAACCCCTGTCGGGGAATGACATTGCCCTGGGTTTGTGCCGGATCATAAAGTCAACAACATCCCAATTGGTTGCCTTTATTTTTTTATTCCAGCAGCTATCCATGAAATACAGATAATTGGGCAGACCGCTGCGATGGTCAAGTAACATTTTAACAGTAATCCCACGATAAGGAAGTTTGGGGAAAAATTTTTGCAAACTATCATCAAGCGAAAGACGATGTTGTTCCCAAAGTTTTAAAATGGTCATTGCCGTAAATGTCTTGGAAATAGAGGCGAGATGAAAAGGTGTATGTTCAGTTATAGGCTCCTTTGTTTGAAAGTTATAAGTCCCTTTGTAGTCTTCGAATAATATCTCACCATTTTTTGCAACCAAAACGCTGCCATTAAAACCCCTGTTCCCGTACATAACGTCGTAATAATTCTTAATTACAGTGCTGTAATTCTCTAATTCCTCGGAAGTTAGCTGGCGAAATGCGAAATCACCATTTGAAGTTTTCACCACTGCAACATTTTTATTATTACCTGCACTTTGGCTGCAACTATAAGCCACAAAACAAAAAATTATATAGGATATTAATTTTATCACTTTTATACAGGTTAAATGGATGTGCCGCAAAATAAAAGAAATGAGGCCACATAAATTTCGTATTTGTTTTTATTCTAACAATACCTTTACAAATTGTGGAAAAGCCATGGACCTCGTATTATTCGATAATGCTGAAAGAACGAAGTTATATCCGCTCAGTAAAACCTGTGCGGTTGCTGATCTTCGCATAGGATTGTTTACGCCACGTGAAAGATGGGCGCACCTTACAAATAAAAATGTGTACATACACACAGAAAATTATCTTTCTCTTTTATACGAACCTCTTCCTGAGGGAACATATCTATGGATAGATGCAAATCTTGTACCTGATGAAGATTTAATTGATCAAATTCTTGATCTGAAAGAAAATGAAGCTATTGCTGACAGCTTTGGACTGATCGCAGGTTGCAAATCTTTTTCTAACAATTCTTTTTCGCCTTCAATTGCATTGCAGGATTTTATGGCTATCCGGAAAAACAATGACACAAAACGGCTTGAATACCCCTGGCAGATATTTCAGTGGAATGATAAAATGCTGCGCCGGGATTTTAATTACATATCATCTTTAAAAAAGTCAGCGGCATTGCCGGCTAACAATCAATACGTAAACCCTAAGCAAATATTTATTGAAAAGGGCGCCGAAGTAAATTTTAGTACTATAAATGCGGCAACCGGGCCGGTATATATTGGAAAAGACTCTGTGATAATGGAGGGCTCAATGATTCGTGGCCCATTTGCTCTTTGTGAAAATGCCATATTAAAAATGGGAACAAAAATATATGGCGCCACCACTTTAGGCCCATGTTGTGTTGGCGGAGGCGAAATAAAAAATGTGGTCATGCAAGGTTACAGTAATAAGGCGCACGATGGATATTTGGGAGATTCTGTTATAGGCAGATGGTGTAATCTTGGAGCCGGGACCAGCAACAGCAATGTAAAAAACACAGGAGGCATAGTAAAAATGTGGAACGGATTTACAAAAGGCTTTATCTCCGTTGATTTAAAATGTGGCTTTGTTATGGGCGATTACAGTCGTACTGCGATTAATACTTCCTTAAATACCGGTACAGTGGCCGGTGTATGTTGTAACGTTTTTGGTGAAGGATTGCCGCCAAAATACATCCCCGATTTTCAATGGGGTTTCAAAGACATAACCAAATATAATTTTGAAAAGGCTTTACAAGATATCGCTAACTGGAAAAAAATGAAAGATGGCGTATTAACCGAAGCGGAAACTAAAATTCTGAAATATATCTTTGAGCAAAACTTTTTGTAATAATTGCAGCTACTAGGTATCTCATAAAAATATAATCATCATTTTAAAAAGAGAAAATATGAGAAAGCAAATTGCAGCCGCTAACTGGAAAATGAATTTAACCTTACCACAGGCAGAACAGTTACTTGATAATGTGACTGCCAGGACGCTCCGTTTACAAGAACATCAGGAGGTTGTATTTGCTGTTCCGTTTCCCTACTTGGCAGTGGCGCAGCAAAAGATTGCAGGTAAGCCCCAAATGTTTATCGCGGCACAAAATTGTTACAGCAAAAAAAACGGCGCATATACCGGTGAGGTTTCAGTTGAAATGCTGCAGTCGCTGGGAATAAGCTTTGTTGTTATTGGTCATTCTGAGCGAAGAGAATATTTTAATGAAAGCAATCAGTTTCTTGCAGAGAAAATAAATATTTGTCTTGATTATAACATGACTCCTGTTTTTTGTTGTGGCGAGCCTTTAAATATTCGTGAAAAAGGCATGCAAAATGAATTTGTTGCCAAACAACTTGAAGAATCTTTGTTTCATCTCTCACCAGAACAGTTGCAAAAAATTGTGATCGCATATGAGCCGATCTGGGCTATAGGCACAGGTAAAACGGCTACGAGCTTACAGGCACAGGAAATGCAGGCATACCTTCGTTCTGTTCTTGGTCAAAAATATAAAAATGATGTTGCAGGTAATATTTCAGTTCTTTATGGCGGCAGTGTAAAGGGCAGTAATGCAAAAGAATTATTTTCCCAACCCGATGTTGATGGCGGCCTTGTAGGTGGTGCGTCGCTAAATGCAGATGAGTTTGTGACTATTATTAATAGCCTTAAATGAACAGTTCCTGTGCAATATTAATGATCAGTTAAGGCTTGATCGGTTTTCCACTATCATCATAAAATGGTTCAGGTAAAGGAGCTTGTCCATCTTTTAATTTTTGACGCTCGAAAACATTGTCAACATGCACCCATTTTCCATTATTCCATTTGAAACCTTCATAATCTCCATCAGGAATGAGTGTGAATTTTTTATTCGGTTCATTTGATTCACTGATAAGATGATCGAAGACGATCATATCCATCTCAGGATCGTACTGCATTCTCGCTCTTGCATCTTTTTTATACTCAAGGCAAAAACGATAAGCGGGCTGAGCCGGTTTTATACTGTCTTCCCTGTAATCAAAATATTTTCCGCCAAAAACCGGGTAATCATTGTTATCGAACGTCAACACTTCTATCCATTTTTTTGTGCTTTCAAGGTTGTTGTCATCAAAACCTAACAGCGTATAATATTTTTTGTCCTTATATTCTTTCATAACGATGTTATAATATATAGAGCCAACCCAACTCCTGTTGTTGCGGACAGAATCGACAGGATTTGCCAGGTAATCACTTTGATCGTACAAGGGAAATAATTTTAGAGAGCCATCTTTTGTGTGTAATTGTATTGCGCCAAATTGCTTAAAATAACTTTCGTCCCTCTCTATCTGCCACGTGAAAATTCGAAAACTGCTGTCGGGTGCATAAATTTTTGAAACTGTTTTTATGGAGTCAAAAGGATAAGAAAATGAATGAGGCGTTTTTAAAGCTCTCACCAATGTTTTGATAAAAG
>DATBFI010000407.1:0-12360 GCA_036558585.1 Chitinophagaceae bacterium | reverse complement strand
TGATCGGATAATCTGCAGAAAACTGGTAACGACAGCGAAAAGTGCCGAACTGAAAACCTCCTTCAAGTTTATTATTTTCTACTCCGTGAAAATATCTTGCTTCAAATCTGTAGCGATGGCTGATATTTAAACCACCTGCTTTTTGCTTATAGATAAAATCAATAGTGGGCCGTAATTCAGGTACCACCAAATCACTACTACTCGGAATTTTTTGCGGGCTTGTAAGAAACAGACTCATTCCGGCACCTGCTTCCCAATTGTTTCCAAGGCTCCGGTATAAAATTGAACGGAATATCAGGTTTCCCTGCGACCCCACTGGCTCAATAAAATATCTTTCCTGTATATCAGTCAGAAGGCGATACTTATCACTAAATTTCAAATTGTTGAAATAAGCATACCATAGTTGCGTTTGATGTATCACCTCTTTTTGGCCAATTGCGGTAAGGGGAAAAAATATGCTGAAAAAAGCAATCGTGACCTGCAAAGTTCTGAGCGCACTTTTTTTGTCGCGCAGATTGAGTTTTAGTTGCATGCTGGAGATTGAAATTTTCGTTTATAATTTCTATCGAATTTATAGGAATTAATCGAAACAAAATTATTTTTTCTTCTTTTTTTCTTTGCCGGGCTTCTTTTCCCTTTCAAGCTTGCCGGAGCGAAGCATTATTTCGGCAAGAGTGGCAGTCTTAAGCATATTTACTGTTTCATTGCGCACATCCATAAAAACTGAACGTATACCGCAGGTAGCTTCATCTTTACATTCATCGCATCGCTCATAGTACATGTATGTTACACAGGGAAGCAACGCGATAGGCCCGTCAAACAGACGCATTATATCAGCTACATTTATTTCAGCAGGAGACTTATGCAAATAATAACCACCTGTCTTTCCCTTGCGGCTGCTGAGAATGCCGGCATTTCGGAGATCCAATAATATTGCTTCAAGAAATTTTCTTGGAATATTTTCACTTTCCGCGATCTTACTAATTTGTATAGGATCGGTCCCTTTATTTTCCCTGGCGAGATAAACTAGGGCATTTATAGCATATTTAGTCTTTTTAGAAATCATAAGACAAAACAATAATTTTTAAATCAACTTACTTGCAAAACTATCTAAAGTTTTGCGCATCATTCTTTTATTAACTGCGACCATTATTGCGCAAACATAATAATTAAGAAATATTGTAGCTTATTATAAATAAGTAGCTTATTATAAATAAATAGTGTTACAAAATAAGCTCTTCCAGGGCTCATTAGAAATTACCGTGCACCTGATCGCACGTAAACAGAACCCTGAAGGGAGTGACACAACAGGTGATACCATATATACTGCTGCCTGTAACATACAAAAAAATTATGGGTCATTTATGTATTTGCATTGTCATTTTCAAATTAGCACATCAGCACATTATTCCTTGGTTATCTTTATAAAAAAATTACAACATGGAGGGAAAAAGGGCTATTGAAAGTTTCACCATAATGAATGAACTTGTTTTGCCAAACGACACCAATACATTTGGCAACCTGATGGGCGGGCGGCTTATGTATTGGATGGATATCGCTGCCAGTATGGCTGCCACCAAACATTGCAACGCGCCCTGTATGACCGCGAGTGTAGATAATCTGAGTTTTAAAACTCCCGTAAAAATTGGCAATGTGGTGCGTATTGAAGCAAAGGTTTCACGCGCATTCAACACATCGATGGAAATTGTTCTTAAAGTATGGGGAGAAGATAGTTTGAATCAATATAAATATGAGAGCAATCAAGCTTACTTTACTTTTGTTGCACTTGATCCAAACGGTAAGCCCCGTGTTGTACCGCAACTCATTCCTGAAACAGAAGAAGAAGTAAAACTGTACGAGGGTGCGCTGCGCAGGAGACAGGTGCGATTGATCCTTAGTGGTAAAATGAAACCAGCGGACGCCAATGAATTAAAGACATTGTTTACAAAGGAATAATGTTGCCCTGCGACTTTTATGGTTCCCTATGCATATCTTATTTAAGTTTCTACCGCATTTATACTTGCTTACATGCAGCTATATAAAATTCATTTTACAAATAATTTTGCAACCACTTAGAGGATGGAGTTTCTTTCCTGTATCTTGCAAACTTAGAAAATCATTGTCGCATGAAACACTTGCCACTTGACCAGGAACTATTTATAAAGAATCGCGAGAGATTTATCAAAGAAATGAAACCCAACAGCATTGCCATTTTTAACAGTAATGACGAGGTTCCTTCCAATGGTGATGCCTTGTATCGTTTTCAGCAAAATAGTGACCTGTACTGGCTTTGCGGCATTGAACAGGAAGATACAATGGTTATTTTATTCCCTGATTCTCCTGATCCAAAATATAAAGAGGCACTCGTGCTGGTTCGTCCTAATGAGCTAAAGGAAAAATGGGATGGCAAACGCTTAAGAGCAGAGGAGGGCAAAAAAATATCCGGCATAAAAACAGTAATCTGGTTGGATACACTTGACCCATTATTACAACAATGGATCCACCTTGCTGATAATATTTATCTCAACACAAACGAAAACGACCGTAAAGCAAGCCTGATAGAAACACGTGATTATCGCTTTGCACGGCAAATCATGCACCGCTTTCCCCTGCACAAGTACGAAAGATCTGCGAAAATCATGATGAAACTTCGGGCAATAAAAACGCAATATGAAGTTGAAGTAATAAAAAAAGCAATTGAAATAACGAATAAAACCTTTCATCGCCTGTTGCAATTCATAAAGCCCGGTGTAATGGAATATGAAATTGAGGCAGAGATTTTTCATGAGTTTTTACGCAACCGCGCAAAAGGAGAAGCTTATGGTAGTATCATTGCAAGCGGTGACCGGGCAAGAACATTGCACTACGTGTTTAATAACGGTGAATGTAAGGATGGTGAAATGCTTTTAATGGATTTTGGTGCCAATTATGGAAGTTATGCGGCCGATCTGACAAGAACGGTACCTGTAAACGGCAAATTCACCAAACGGCAAAGAGAAGTGTATAATGCGTGCCTGCATTTACATAACTATGCCAAGGCTCTTCTAAAACCCGGTATTACAATTATTGACTACCATGAGAAAGTTGGCGATGAGGCCACCAAGACATTTTTAAAAATAGGTTTACTAAAAAAAGAAGATGTAAAGAATGAAGACAAAGAGAACCGGGCCCACAGGAAATATTTGTATCATGGTATATCACATCACTTGGGATTAGATGTACATGATCTCGGAACAAAGGTTGAACCTCTGAAGCAGGGGATGGTGCTTACTGTAGAGCCCGGCATTTATATAGAAGAAGAAAAGATAGGTATTCGCATCGAGAATAATGTATGGATAACAAAAGATGGTAATATTGATTTAATGAAAGACATACCAATTACTGCAGAAGAGATAGAGAAGCTAATGAAACCCTCTTAATCTACCCAAATGGATAGCCTGTAAAGTCGCAGAATTTCAAATGACCAATATTATACACAAATAAATTCCACCCTTTAGGGGGCCGGGACATGAAACAAATTCCAAACATTTTTACTCTTCTTAATCTTGTTTTTGGTTGTCTGGCGATTATTTTTATTCTTCAAAATGGATTAACAATATCTGCAGATGAAAACGGCAGTTTGCTTATTGTTCTTCCGGAAAAAATTTTTTTAGCCTCGGTTTTTATTGGTTGTGCCGGAGTAATAGACTTTCTGGATGGTTTTGTTGCAAGATTATTGAAAGTGTCATCAGAGATGGGAAAGCAGTTGGATTCTTTAGCTGACGTGGTAAGCTTTGGAGTTGCTCCGGGCTTAATAGTTTACCAGTTCTTACGACTTTCGTATGCGCAGCAGGAAGACGGGCTTGACATAAGCACACTGTGGTTACTACCTGCATTGCTTATTCCCTGTGCAGGTGCTTATCGTTTGGCAAGATTCAATATTGACACCGAACAAAGCAATAATTTTAAAGGCTTACCTATTCCTGCAGCGGGTTTATTAATTGCTTCTTTCCCTCTAATTTACTGGCATAGCAGCGATGAGTGGCTTTTACAACTCATGCTGAATAAATGGTTCTGGTACATATTTACTATTGTCATCAGCGGGCTAATGATCTCTATATTACCAATGATGACACTTAAGTTTAAAGATTATTCCGTAAAAAATAATTTGCTCAAATATTGTCTTCTCCTGGTTTCAGTTGCATTGGTCGCTGCGCTGCGGTGGCTGGCTGTTCCGGTGATATTTGTAGTGTATGTTGCACTATCTTTAACTTTTAAATCGAAGCGAATATGACGTATAACGTTCAGATAAAAGTAATGCCATTAAAAGATTTATTAGATCCGCAGGGAAAAGCTGTATTAGGCGGATTAAAGAACTTAGGAATTGAATCTGTTGAAGATGTTCGTATGGGCAAACATATAACCTTGCAAATAAATGCTGATTCAAAAGATAAAGCAAAAACACTGGCAGATGAAGCCTGCAAAAAATTACTTGCTAATCCCGTTATGGAATTTTATGAAATAGAAATGGTCAATTAATGCCTCACTAAATCTTCCGCCTCAGGCGGAGAGACTTTCTAAAGTAACTATGAATGAAACAAAACGAAAAATACATGAACATTCTGTGCAACGTCCTCCCTTTAGGGAGGATCCAGGAGGGCTTCTTCACCTCGTTCCTACTCCTCTCGGTAATTTAAAGGACATTACATTTCGCGCAGTAGAAATATTACAAAGCGTTGATGTTATTCTTTGTGAGGACACACGCACATCTTCCAAACTACTTCAGCATTACAATATTCATAAACCACTTTCACCATATCATCAGCACAACGAGCACAAAATACTCACACACTTAATTGATCAATTATCCGCAGGCAAAACAATGGCACTTATCACTGATGCAGGAACACCAGGCATTTCAGACCCTGCCTTTTTGTTAGTACGTGAATGTATACGCCGGAATATTAAAGTAGAATGTTTGCCCGGCGCTACTGCATTCGTTCCGGCCCTTGTAAACAGTGGTTTGCCCATAAATCGTTTTGCTTTTGAAGGTTTTTTACCTCCGAAAAAAGGAAGGCAAACTTTATTGAAACAATTATCAGAAGAAAAAAGAACGATGGTATTTTATGAAAGTCCTCTGCGACTTGTGAAAACTTTGCAAGAATTCATTCAGTACTTTGGAGCAGAAAGGCAATGTTCGGTAAGTCGTGAATTAACAAAAATGTTTGAAGAAAATTTTCGTGGTTCACTGCAGGAAGTGCATGATTATTTTGCTCAAAAAACAATCAGAGGCGAGATTGCAATCGTTGTACAAGGGAAAGAATGATCTGCAAGCGCAAGAAGCTATCTTAAAAAAATACCGTTCTCTCCGAAATTTTTTATACAACAGGAATGGGGTTATCACTGAATGTTATATAAAAGGCAAACGAATTTTTATTTTCACTTACATTATTTACTTTCACGAATTCAATATTCAATAATTGATTTTTATTCCAGATATCGAAAAAAATCTTCCTTCATGCACATACGCTCCTTTTTGGTTTCCCTGCTTTTCCTGCTTTTTATAATTTTTTATCAGGACACTCATGCACAAACAGCAGCACCACTTTTGGAATCAAACATCTATAACGAGCAGCAGGTAATTTATAATAATGATACCCTATTGCATACAGCATGGCGGCCAATAATATATACAGATACCCCCAGGGCAAGCAGCGGGTCATGGTTTCACCGCAAATTTTTCCAGGAACATTTACTCGAAGTAAAACAGCCAAAATTCAACATAAATGCAGATGTTATTTTCGATGAATACATAGGCTACTCGAAACGGCCTATACCTACGGTAATTCAGTCAGATGAACATACCCATGTGCCAATGATGAATACACGAGGCGTTGAAATATCAGGCAACTTTTCCGATAAATTCTATTTTGAATCTGCGTTCTATGAAAACCAGGGGCGCTTTGGTGGTTATGTGGATAGCTTTATAAGACAAAGACTTGTTATCCCCGGACAAGGCGCATATAAGAATGTGGGTGATGGTAAAGGATTTGATTTTAGTGCATCAACCACGAGACTTGTATTTATGCCAAATAAACATTTTGCATTTGATCTTGGCTACGGGAAAAATTTTATTGGTGACGGTTATCGCTCTCTGTTGCTTTCAGACTGGAGCTACAATTATCCTTATTTTAAGGCATCTGCCTCCTGGGGAAAGTTTCAATACAATGTAATGTGGTCTCAGTACATAAGTCAAATCAATAAGGCCTATAATAATAAGCAGGGTTATTTTAGAAAATGGGCTCAAACATTTTTAATTGACTGGAAAGCTACCAGACATTTATCATTGGGTGTTTTTGAAACAGTTATTTGGCCTGACCAGGATTCGATGCGCAATAAAGATATGAGTCCCTGGATTGCAAGCCCTGTTATTTTTTTACACGGCCGTGAATCTCCATCAGGTGTTAAAAACAATGTTATCGTTGGTACAAATATTAAATACCGTTTATTTAATTATACTCATTTATACGGGCAGTTCGCACTGGACAGCACCGGATCTTCCGGTTCATGGGCAAGCCGCTACGCGGCGCAATTGGGTATACGAAGTGGCAACACTTTTGGCGTAAAAAATCTTAACACCATTCTTGAAGGAAATCTTGCACGTCCTTTCACTTATGCATCACATTCACTCAATACAAATTATGCACATAACAATCAGCCGCTTGCTCATCCTTTAGGTGCCAATTTTAAGGAGGGACTATTAATGGCGGAATATACATACAAAACATGGCGCTTCCGATTTGAAAGCTTTGTTGCCAACTACGGTGCTGATTCGACCCGAAGCATAAATTATGGTCATGATATTTTCAAACCTACAGACACACATTCCGTGACCGATAATGTAACTATCGGGGAAGGACTTTCAACAAATATTTTTTATGCCGATTTCAAAATAGCTTATGTGTTAAATCCTGTTACAAACATGCGCATCGAAACAGGTTTTACATTTCGCAATGAAAAGAACAGTATTGTAACTTATAAAGACAGGATCTTTTACATTGGCATACGGATGTCGTTCAGAAGAATTGGTTACGACTTTTAATTTTTTACGAATGAAGAACAAAAATTTTTTTAGCCGGGATTTTAGGATCAGCAGCTTCCAATTGGCAACTTCCAATTGGCAGTTGATAAGAAGAAACGGGAGGCCTAAAGATCCCTTCGTTTCACGTCTCACTTCCTGTCTTTCACCTTTTTTGCTGTTATTTATTTTCGTTTCTTTCATTATAAGAGCACACGGCCAACAAATACCTCTCGATATAACTGTTCAAAACAGGTATAATGAAATTACACTCAATGCAGATACATCAATATTTACAGGATTTCGTTCGATAAACTGGATAGAGGTTGATCCTTATCTCAGCAACGTTCGTAACAATGTTATAGATAGCATTTTTGGTTTGTCGCAAACACCAGGCAATTACGCTTTTAAAAATATTGGCAATAATAACTGGGTACAATTATCTAATGGCAGACATAGTTTTACAATAGACCCATATATTATTGCAGTTGGCGGAACACAAAATGCAGATTCAGGTTCAAAGGGACTTGTGCAGGCAATTGGAGGCTTACAAATACAGGGAGTTTATAAAAACAAACTATCTTACTCGATTGGCTTTTCAACAGGATATAGCCGGTTTCCCAATTATTTAAACGATTTTATTGACTCAAGTCAAAATTATATTCCCGGTGTTGGTAAGGGAACGGCAAAAAGTAATGGATACACTGCAACACAGGTAAATGCAAACATCACTTACCAGCCAAGTAAGTATTTTCTGGTAGCAGCGGGTTATGGAAAAAATTTTATTGGCGATGGCTATCGCAGTCTTATTTTATCAGACAATGTTTCTAACTACCCGTATCTCCGTTTTCAGGGAAGGTTATGGAAACTAACATATAACGTGATCTACAATAAGTTTACTAATCCAAGATACACAGTGGATGGACACAAACAGAGGAAGTACAGCGTGATGCATTATCTCGGTATTAATTTTTCCAGCAAATTTCAAATGGGATTATATGATAACGTTATTTGGTTCGTGAAAGATTCGCTTTATGGCCAAAGAGGTTTTGATGTGCAATATATAAACCCTGTAATTTTTATGCGACCTATTGAATTTGCAATAGGCTCTCCTGATAATGCATTTGTAGGCATTACGCTTAAATACAAAATCTATAAACATGGATTCCTGTATGGGCAAATTGGGCTGGATGATTTAAACTTAACTTCCTCACTTGAAAATCATTCACAAAATTATGCCAACAAGTATGTTCTGCAGCTTGGCATATACAACAAAGATTTCCTGAAAGTAAAAAATCTTTCCTGGCGCTTTGAATGGAATGGTGTACGCCCTTATACATATGGTCATTGGTTTGGTAAGACAGGGTTAAATTATACGCACAATAATCAACCACTTGCGGATCCCTTTAATGCAAATTTCCATGAATTTATCTCGATGTTTCAATACCATAATAAACGGTGGTATGGCATACTCGAAAACCTGTTTACCATTCGTGGAGAAAACCCGGGTGTTCCGTACAACAATGGTGAAGATCTCTGGGGTGGCGATGCGGGTGTGCCTATTTTTGGCAGTAAAACCTTACAGGGCACACACCATAAATATTTTTACAACCAATTAAGTGCGGGCTACCTGCTTAACCCAAAAAACAGGCTTAGCCTGCAGCTTGACGCTGTTTACCGGCATCATTCAGCTCCGGGTATTTCAAACAACAGTGTTTTTTTTACAGTGGGAATACAAACAAGATTATTCAATTATTATCATGATTTGTAAGAGTTGATACCGATGTTCATTCACTACTATCTTTACTACTCACTCTGTTAATGCTTCCACTTAATATCAGTGATCACAGGATAATGATCTGACAAGTTTTTCTTTTCCCGCATACATTGTACCACTTGCAGCAATGTGTCAACAAAGCAAACATCAATACGCAAAGCAGGGCCAAGTTTATAAAATGTATTGCCAATGCCTGAACCTTTTTCCAAAAAAGCATCCTGCAAATTTTTCCCTCTTAAATAGCGGTAATTATAAGAGGCAGGAGTTGTATTCAGATCTCCGCAATAAATAACCGGGTAAGGGCTTTCATCAATAACTTTTCGTATTACAGCAACTTCCCGCTGGTGCTTTACTTCTGTTTCACGAAGTTTATATTGGGTAGCTCTTCGCCTTTTGTAAGTGATCTCATAAATGTTGTCATCGCTATAATTTCCTTCCGCAGTATCAGTATAAAGCTCAAAGGATTGCAGGCGGGCGGTAAAAATTCTTAACGGCCTCTTGTTAAAAAGTACATCGGCGTATATAAAATTTTCATGTTGCCCGCGATTGATATTTATTCTTGCACTGTCAATCAAAGGAAATTTACTGTAAAGGGCAACGCCCCATTCAACATAGACATGGGAATTTTTACCAGGGCTTCCTGCATAATCGTTCGAACAAAAAAAATATTTATACCCCAGGGAATCAAGCTGTTTGCGGATACTTGTTCTTTTTTTGGCATTTTCAATATTCTTGTATTCCTGGAAACAGAGTATATCAGGGTTATACTCATGAATGGTTTCAAGCATTTCCCGCCTGCTGCTGTTATACCCGGATTTATCTTTATAAAAAATGTAGTTAACAAAACTCTGAACATTCCATGTCATTACACGCAAAGCGGTGCCATCTTTTTGCGGTTGCCATTTGCCTGCTCTGAATGCAAAGGAATTTATCACATTAAAATAACCAACCGGCAAAATAATGAACATGATAAGGCCAAGTCGTCGTTCAACAAAAAAACTAATGATACAAAAAAGTATGTAGACCAGGAGTATGAAAAGAAAACCGATACTTAATAAGCTGATAAAAGAAAAACTTACCGGGGGAATAAAACTGCTCAGCGAAGAGATAATATAGATACATATCAAAGTCATACAGGAGATTATCCACGCAGTCTTAAAAAATCTCTTCATATTTGAGTTGGTGCATTATATATCTTCCTGGCTGGCCTTCTTAAGAAAATCCCGTTCTTCCTGCGAAAGAGAATGATAACCTTCCATATTTATTTTATCGAGTATTTCGTCTAATTTTTGCTGGGTTATACGGGGCGTTTTCTCAAATGGTTTCCTGGATGTTGTTTTGTAGCCTCTTTGTTGTGCAACAGGTTTTTTCCTGTATTTTTTTTCAGGATTGAAAAGATCATTTAACCAATTTATAAAATTAATCATCCATAAACTCCAGTCGTTCCCTCTTTGCATTTGCGTTATAAAAAGAAAACCGATAACAGCGCCTCCAAGATGTGCTAAAGCAAAGCTTGTTTTATCTGTGGCAATTGTAGCATAGTCGATCGTCACAAATAAAAGTGTAAGTATCCACAATGGGATTCCTCCGCTGATCATGGGAAATATCCTGTACTTTGGAGCGTATGTGGTTGTAGCTGTAGCTACCGCCATAACAGCGGCCCCACCTCCTATCAAAGCAAATGAAGTAGTCCCGCCTTCCGCGGACTGGGTAATAAAATATGACGATAAGATAAAAAATAAAGCACCGGCAACACCACCATATAAATATATTGGAATGAGTTTAGTGTTGCCCGTCAGCTCTTGTAAAATATACCCAAAACCCCACAACCACAACAGACTGCCTATTAATTGCCATACGCTGTCATGTGAAAACATATAAACCAAAATGGTCCAGGGCCGGCCTGCCAATTTATCGAGATTTGCCGGAAGAGAAACCCAATCCAGTATTTGCAAATGAAAATTTTGCAGGGCTTCCATAGGAGTATCATATGAAAGAAAATAAATTATTTTAATAAAATTTATTCCTACAAAAACAACTGCATTAATAATAATCAGCCATGTGAGTGCATTATTGTCCTGGCCAAGTAATATCGGGTTCCTTCTATTTTGATGCATTACAGACATGAGCTTCTTTTACTAATTAACAGGAAAGAAGGGTAAGATGTTGCAAGTTAATAAAACCTTTTTTTGTTTTTGTTCCAGAAATATACCATTAAAAAGCCCGCCAGTGCTCCGCCAAGGTGCGCCACATGGGCTACATTATCACCGGCCGTATTTTGAACTGCCATAACCAATTCAAAACCTGCATATAAAATAACGAACCATTTGGCTTTAATAGGAAAAAAGAAATACAAATAGATATAAGTATTAGGAAATAAATAACCAAATGCGGCAAGACAACCAAATATAGCGCCCGAGGCACCAAGTGTAGGCTCGTTTAAGTGGCGATAAAATCTTTCTTCATAGCCTTGCTGTTCCATCAGGCTTAACGAATTATAAGCCTCAATTAGATTCTGCGTGTTGAAATAAAGAACAATCATATGACACAACGCAGCACCCAAACCACAGATAAGATAAAAGGTAAGAAAACGTTTAGGGCCCCAAACATTTTCCAGTATTGAACCAAACATCCATAAGGCAAACATGTTAAAAAACAAGTGGTCCCACCCGCCATGCATAAACATGTGTGTTAAAAATTGCCATGGTTTAAATAATGGACTTTGCCAGGTATGTAATGCAAAAGTGTCTTCTAATTTTATTGCCTGGCCTATAGTAACCTGTGCCAAAAAAACCAATACATTAATGATCAACAGATTTTTAATTATGGTTGGCAGTATCTGGAAGCGGCTTGGTCTAAACTCAGTCATAAAACCCCCATTCCGCTTTGGGCGGAAAGTAAATAGTTTATTAATAATTTTTCTGCCATTTTTTATGAGAAGTGAGCTGCCTTACTTCTCTTTCCATTACATGGCTGTTCTTAATTTTAACTGCACTACATTTTCAATATGATGTGTATGCGGAAACATGTCTACCGGTTGTATTTTTTCAACATTATATTTTTCATCCAGTAAAGATAAGTCCCTGGCTTGTGTTGCCGGGTTACAACTTACATACACAATTATTGGTGCCCCAATTTGTATTATTTTCTCAACAAGTTTTTCATGCATACCTGCCCGTGGCGGGTCTGTGATAACAACATCAGGTCTGCCGTGCACCGCAAAAAACTCATCATCACAAATTCTTATAACATCGCCACAAAAAAAAGATGCATGCTGAATATTGTTAATTACAGCATTTTCCCTTGCGTCTTGAACAGCATCCTCCACCAATTCTACACCAATTACCTTTTTCGCGAGGTTGCTTAGAAAGATGCCAATGCTGCCAGTGCCACAATACAGATCATATACTGTTTGTGCACCATCGAGCTCAGCAAAATCTCTTGTAACGCGATACAAATTTTCTGCCTGCTTTGTGTTGGTTTGGAAGAATGATTTCGGGCTTATCTTGAATTGAAAAGTTTCTCC
>DATBFI010000406.1:0-7343 GCA_036558585.1 Chitinophagaceae bacterium | reverse complement strand
AGCTACCGGTTGTGCTAAAGGAAAAGGGGGTAGCATGCATTTCTTTAGTAAAGAGAATTATTTCTTTGGCGGTCATGGCATAGTTGGGGGACAAATCGGCGTAGGTGCAGGGCTTGCCTTTGCAGAACAATACAGGGGAACAGATAATATTGTACTCTGCTTTTTTGGCGACGGGGCTGCACGCCAGGGTGTGGTGCACGAAACATTTAATATGGCAATGGTGTGGAAATTGCCCGTGGTATTTATTTGCGAGAACAATAATTACGCGATGGGTACATCGGTAGAAAGAACGTCGAACGTAATTGATATTTATAAAATAGCTGATGCTTATGAAATGCCTGCCGATAAAGTAGATGGGATGATGCCCGAGCCAGTTCATGAGGCCGTGGCCAGAGCGGTAAAAAGAGCGAGAGAAAAAGGAGGTCCTACTTTACTGGAAATGAAAACCTACCGCTATAAGGGTCATTCCATATCTGATCCCGCAAAATATCGGACAAAAGAAGAGGTGGAGGAATACAAAGAACGCGACCCGATCACCCAGGTATTGAGAACTATAAAGGAAAATAATTTTGCAAGCGATGAAGAGATAGGAGCTATTGATGACCGGATTAATAAAGTTGTTGAAGAGAGTGTAAAGTTTGCAGAAGAAAGCCCCTGGCCCGATATCAGCGAACTAACAAAAGACGTGTATGCAGATCGTGATTATCCTTTTATTGTGGATTAGGCAGCGAGTCATTAAGTCATAATAATTCAATTTTAATTTTTTAAAAAATTCAAAACAAATATGGCGGAGACGAAGAAGGTACATGTAGCAGCGGAATCAGGTGATACTTTTTTAAAACTGGAAAGTTTCTGGAAAAAATATCAAAAACAAATTTCAATTGCAGCAGGTGTTATAGTTGTGGTAATAGTTGGGTGGTATGTTTATCAATCCATGATTCTGCAACCAAAAGAAGACCAGGCCGCTGATGCGATGTTTAAGGCGCAACAAAATTTTGCAAAGGATTCTTTAAAAGCGGCTTTAAACGGCGAAGGAACTACAAGAGGATTTCTTTATATAATTAATAATTACGGCAGCACGAAATCCGGCAATCTTGCAAAATATTATGCAGGCGTTTGTTATCTCCGCTCTGGTGATTTTAATAATGCAGTCAGGTATCTGAAAGATTTTTCTACAAGTGCAAAACAAATACAGATGATGGCTTATGGTTGTCTCGCCGATGCCTACGGCGAATTGAATAAAAATGATGACGCCATAACTTATTATAAGAAGGCGGCGGAAACATTTGAAGAAGATCAGGCAAACGCATCAGAATACTTATTTCGTGCGGGTTTAAAGCTGGAGCTTACAGGCAAAACCAAAGAAGCTGTGGAAGTATACAAACAATTAAAAGAAAAATTTCCGCAATCACAAAGAGGCGGGCAGATTGATAAATATATTTACCGCCTGAGTATTGAACCAAACGATTTTAGTTCGAAATAAGAATGGCTACAAAAGGCAATACTGCATTAAATAAAGGCGTCCCCCAAATTAAGGATGCCTTTATAGTTATTGTAAAGACAGAGTGGAATGCGCATATTGTAAATGAACTTGAGTCAGGTGCAAAGAATATATTGCAGGAATCAAAAATTAATTATAGTGTGGTAACAGTGCCGGGCGCTGTAGAAATTCCTTTTGCAATAAAAAACTATACAGTGAGTAAACAACGGGTTGCTGATGCATTTATTGCACTGGGAACTGTTATCCGCGGTGATACGCCTCATTTTGATTACGTATGTAAGTATGTTACAGATGGAATTTTAAATCTGAACATGTTACTTGATGTGCCGGTAGTATTCGGAGTACTAACAGTCAACAATGAGCAGCAGGCCCTGGAAAGAGCAGGTGGTCAGCATGGGCATAAAGGCGAGGAGGCAGCAATAACGGCAATAAAAATGATTGCATATAATCGCTCTCTAAAGAAGTAATTTTTTTTGGAGGCATTCGGATTACCATTACGCTTCTGTTGCGTATCCCTAATTCTTTCAACAGCCAACAACAACTAATTTGAGCGAGGCACAAATCTTTATTTGATGATAGCTTTTGATTGTATCTCATATCTTTATTAACATTATTGCAGTATTTTATCAGGAGCTTATGAACGTACAAATTTTTGTTCCTTGTTTTATTGATCAGTTGTACCCGTCGGTTGCATTCAACATGGTAAAGGTTTTACAAAAAGCTGGCTGTACAGTCGTATATAATACTAATCAAACCTGCTGCGGGCAACCTGCATTTAATGCAGGCTTCTGGAATGAAGCAAAAGAAGTTTGCAGCAAATACATAGAGGACTTTGGCGGCAGCGACCCCATAGTGGCGCCGAGTGCAAGCTGTGTTGGCTTCGTAAGAAATTATTATGGAAAGATGTTTGAAAATTCCTCTATGCATAATGCTGTAAAGCAGTTAGGGGAACGATTGTACGAGTTCTCCGAATTTCTTGTAAAGGTGTTGGGTGTAGAAGATTTTGGTGCTACACTAAATGGCAAAGCAACCTATCATGATAGCTGCTCAGGGCTCCGGGAATGCAACATAAAAGAAGAACCACGAAGGTTACTTAGCAAAGTTGCAGGGCTTGAATTAACAGAGATGAATGATGCAGAAACATGTTGCGGCTTTGGTGGTTCTTTTGCAGTAAAGTTTGAAGCCATTAGTATTGCAATGGCCGATCAAAAAATTACCAATGCACTTGGTACAAACGCCCGGTATTTAATCAGTACCGATATGAGCTGCCTTATGCACCTGGATGGATATATCAGGAATAAAGGCTTAAACTTACAGGTATTGCATCTTGCTGATGTGCTTGCAAACGGATGGTGAATCAATTTTCAGTAGATAGTTTGCAATTTGCAATCCTCACTTCATACATCTTACAAATCATCGTGCTGGTTACGGCCTGCTGCAAATTACCAACTGTATGCGCTGTTATTTTCGTGAGCGGATTATTTTTCCATCTGCATTAACCAAAGCATAACCATGTTTCGTTCCGTTAACAAAATACACTTTGTATTCATCAGTAATACTTTGATCATCGTTGATCATTTCAAGATCTTTCGTGATCCTTGAATAAGGATATTTTGTTTCGACTGCATTCACTACGTTGTTTGGCAACCGGGTGTCTTTGAGTTCCTCCTTATAGCTTATCAGTTTTCCATCCTCATCATATAAAACATCTCCTTTAAAATTTTTACCGTATAAAAGCACATCATAACTGTCCGGATCGTCCACCGCATCGGTCCTGTCTATAAACTTATATTTATTAACCTGGATCCCTGCGGGAATAAGCGCCCTCACACACGAAAATTTTGCAAGTTCATTTGAATGGTTGTAATTTTTTTTATTTGGTGCTGCAAATGCACTCACAAATGTGAAACTAATTACAGCAGCAGAGAGCATTAGCTGTTTCATTGTTAAATGTTGTTGATTAAAAAATGTTGTTTATTTATGAAACAGTAATACGATTAACATGTAAGTCACGGGTTTATCTTCCGGAAAGACATTAACCCTGTATTAACTTTGAAGAGAGTATTTGTGTTACAGCTTTATTGAGAATGATCTCAAATTTTTTTTTTTGATCTGCTCCAGGAAAACAATTAAATAGCGATGAACATGGGGTTAAAATATGCTTGATGGTATTTTTTTACAGAATATTCAATTTACATTTACTTATCCAATACTTGTAAAACTACTTATCCAATATCTATAAAACTACTTATCCAATATCAGTAAAACCCAAGGTCATATATATGTTGTAAAAGAGCCACTTGTAACCCAGGTGGTTTTCTTTTTTACATTCCCTGGTACCCATCTCTTAAAACACGTAGAGCAGTGATTACTTATTCAGGAAGTTTATGTATGTGAAATGCAACTGGGAGGAAAACCATCCAAATGCTTTTTTGAAAGAGAGGATATCAATATTTAAAAACTGGCTTACAGGTTTCAGAGTGAATTTGCGATGCTTTTTTATAACAGGCATTCGCCAATCTTTTAAAGGAAGTCTTGGTTCTTTTTTTGGCATAGATTCTAGTTTATAGAGAGAATAAAGTTGCAACGCCAGATGATAGTTGACGTGAAAATTTTTTGAATTTTTTTGTGATAGCATATTTTCTGATGTCTGTATCCCTGGTTTCATACTTCCTTTTATGTTTAATTACCTCTTCTAAAATTACCTAAACATTAATGCTCTTTTTATTTCTGTGTTTAAATTTTATTCACATCTTATCCATTATTCACATCCATATAATCTCGCGTAATTTAATTGCAGCCTCCGTGTCGAAGTATGTAGCCCTTTATTACATTCATACACATAGCATGTAACGCCTATAAAATAAAGCTTGTATTGCCGGTTTCATTTGCCTCAAGAAAAAATGTTTGAATTTGCAGCAGCAAATCGAAAGGCTTTAATTCCTGATACAAATATGCTGCCTTCCAAAAATGACAGCAATTCGATATAGCATGAGGTTACGTATCCACAGTATAAAAAAAGTGTAGAGGAGAAAATATGGCTGATCCAACATGGTTAGTACCTCGCATAGTCGCTCATAACAAAAATTGGCTAAACTTATCTTAACTATCCTCTTTGTTTTAAAAATGGGAATTTTGTTGGTTCAATATGTCAAAATCAAGCTTCCGTTTCCATGATTCTCTGAATGATTTTCTTTTGCCTTTGAAAAGAAATACGTGGATCGAGTATATTTTTAATGATACTCCTGCTATTAAACATGCCATAGAAAGCATTGGCATTCCTCATCCTGAAGTGGACCTGATTATAATAAATGGTGCACCGGTTGATTTTAAATATCTATTGCGGGATAAGGATATAGTAGAAGTTTATCCGGTTCTTTCTGCCGGTGATCTTGCGGAAACAGGGTCGTTAAACAGACCTTTTTTTTATGAGAAATTTATCCTGGACGTTCACCTGGGCAAGCTGGCGAAGATTCTCCGGTTGTTTGGTTTTGATACTTATTATAAGAATGATTATGATGACAAAACAATTGTTCAAATTGCGGAAACAGAAAAGCGTACTGTGCTTACACGGGATGTAAATTTATTAAAACATAAATCTATTACAATTGGTTATTGGCTGCGTTCACAATTCGCGGAGGAACAACTAAAAGAAGTGATCAGGCGGTTTAGGCTTAAAGCAAAATTCAAACCTTTTGAAAGATGTGTTGAATGTAATGGAAAAATTATTAAGATTGAGAAAAGTGCCGTATTGGATAAGTTACTCCCCAAAACTATCTTGTATTATAATGATTTTTTCCAGTGTATATGCTGTAAGCGTATTTACTGGAGAGGCTCTCATTATGAGCAAATGCAGCAATATATTGAGCGAATGCAAAAGTTATTTTACTGAATTTACAAAAAACATTTCCCTTTCTGCAGGTATGCCAGCCGAACATCAGATTTGTTACGGAAGTATCGGCATCGTAAACTTTTACAATATCAGGATTATTTGGATTGAGAAAATCAAAATTCACTTATGCTTCACGAATGCCGGCAAAGGAAGGCCGAATTATATCATATTCTGTTACCAGCAAAAAATTTAGTGCAATCTTACTTTCCTATTCATGTTCAATAACAAATCCGGGTACATAATATCATTCCTTATCTGGTAATTATTTTTAAAACAAAATAAAATAACTTCGCACCTCTTTAAAAATTATGGCATGATTAAGGTTGAACTTTCACGTGTGCATGGCGATTACGGGTTTGAAGCAAAAGATGCGTATGGGCATACCGTTAAAATTGATAACAGTCCTGAGTATGGCGGACAAAATTTTGGTGTGCGTCCTATGCAGTTACTATTAATGAGTCTTGCGGGTTGCAGTGGTCTTGATGTAATAAGTATTCTAAAAAAGCAGCGCCAGGAAGTGAAAGATTACAAGATGATAGTTAACGGAGAGCGGGAGAGCGGAGTAGAACCTTCCCTGTGGAAAAATGTTTTTGTAGAGTTTCATGTGTATGGAAATGTGGATGAAGACAAAGCAAAACGTGCGGCAGAATTATCGATGAATAAATATTGTTCTGTAACTGAGACCCTAAGAAGGTCCGGCGCTAATTTGCAATGGAGTGTTTTTGTGCATAAACAATAATTTTTTGACAAGTACTTAAGAAGTTTTCTAATAATGAGTGAGCAACACAACCTGCATCCTGTTTCAAAAGCAGTACGTATTCAAACACCAAGAACATGGCAAATGGAACATTCTACGCCATTGTTCCTGACCAGCAGTTTCACTTTTGAAACATCAGAAGAAATGCGTGCAGCATTCGCTGATGAAAGTGATGATAATATTTACAGCCGTTTCAGTAACCCCACCGTCGATGAATTTATAGATAAAATGTGTGCACTGGAAGGTGCTGAAGCAGGTTTTGCTACTGCAACAGGAATGGCTGCAGTATTTTCTTCCATTTTCGCGTTACTAAAGCAGGGCGACCATCTGTTATGTTGCAGTTCAGTATTTGGCAGTACATTTACTATGGTAACAAAGTATTTACCGAGGTATGGAATTGAGTGCACGCTGGTGGCAGCAGATGATAAAGAAGCCTGGGAGAGAGCCATACGGCCAAATACCAAAATGATCTTCGTGGAGACACCTACCAATCCACAGTTAGAGATTATTGACCTGGAATGGGCGGGGCAATTGGCAAAGCAACACAATGTCATCCTGAATGTTGACAATTGTTTTGCAACACCATTGCTACAGCAGCCTTTGAAATATGATGCTCATTTAATTGTGCACTCTGCTACTAAATGGATCGATGGGCAGGGAAGAGTGCTGGGCGGCATAATTGTCGGCGATTCGTCTTTGATAAATGAGATTTATTTGTTCTGCAGAAATACGGGGCCGGCATTATCGCCATTTAATGCATGGTTACTAAGCAAAAGCCTGGAAACGCTGGATGTGCGTATGCAACGACACAGTGAAAATGCATTGAAAGTGGCATATGCATTGGAGCAGCATCCAAAAGTTTCATGGGTAAAATATCCTTTTTTAAAAACACATCCGCAATATGATATCGCAGTAAAGCAAATGAAGGCAGGTGGTGGCATTGTTTGTTTTGAAGTAAAGGGTGGTATCGAAAGCGGTAGAAAATTTTTAAATAATCTTCAAATGCTCTCGATGACTGCTAATCTGGGTGACACAAGAAGCATTGCATCACATCCTGCAAGCACTACACATTCTAAATTGAGTGAGATGGAAAGATTATCTGTCGGCATTACACCGGGATTAATCCGCATATCAGTAGGTCTGGAGGACGCTGATGATATTATCAATGATATAGCACAGGCATTGGATAAAAG
>DATBFI010000405.1:0-4394 GCA_036558585.1 Chitinophagaceae bacterium | reverse complement strand
ATTTTATCCGTTTATATAATAATGATGGCAAAGGAAATTTTAAACTGAACAAAGTTGCCTTTCCTCAGAATGTTTCTATTATTTCAAGCGCTGTTGCAGTAGCAGATTATGATGCAGATGGTGATATAGATATATTTATCGGGGGTCGTATCACACCCGGAAAATATCCACAATCTCCGCTGAGCTATATCCTTCAAAATAGTAATGGAATATTTTCTGATGTAACAAAACAGGTTTGTCCTGACCTTCAAAATGCCGGAATGATAACGGCTGCACTATCAACTGATTTTAATAGTGATAAAAAGCCTGATTTAATTATTTGCGGCGAATGGATGCCCATACGATTCTTCAGAAACGATAATGGAATATTAACGGAAGTAACTGCAACAACAGGTTTAACGGCAAATAATGGCATGTGGCGTTCGCTGCAGGCTGTAGATATAGACAATGACGGCGATATGGATTATATAGCAGGAAACATGGGCCTGAATAATAAATACCATACAACCCCTGAAATGCCTATGATGCTATATGAGAAAGATATGGATAAAAATGGCTCCGCAGATTTGATAATTGCTTACTACATTAAAAATAATGAGGGTAAATATGAATTATTTCCCGGCCCGGATCGCAACCAGCTTTCTGATCAAATTCCTTCAATAAAGAAAAAATATTTGCTGCATAAAGAATATGCTGATGTAAATATGGAGAAGTTAACCGGTGATTATGGAAATGATGGATGGACAAAGCTGACATGTGAAACAATGCATACGGTCTGGATAGAAAATACCGGGAATGCCCGCCTGCCGGGCGGCCAGGGGAAATTTAAATTACATCTGTTACCGTTAGCGGCCCAGTTGGCTCCTGTAAATGCAATACTGCCTTATGATATAAATGATGATGGAAATATGGATTTGATAATTGCCGGAAATGAGTATGAAGAGGATGCGATGACGGGAAGATACGATGCATCTTACGGACTGGTATTAGAGGCCGATGGCAAAGGAAATTTTCATCCATTAAATATTGTGAAAAGTGGTTTTATTGTAGACGGTGATGTAAAAGATATGAAGCCGGTGAATATAAAGAACAGGGGAAAGCTTATAGTGGCCGCGGTAAATAATGATAAAGTAAAATGCTTTGCTTTAACAAAAGAAAAATGAGCAATGAATAAATCAGTAAAAAATATACTTTTCTTGTTGCATGCTTTATATCCTTTTTAGAGGTAAGAAAAAATGAAAAATATTAAGTATTTATTATTGATGGTAACATTCATATTGACTGGATCACATGTGAATGCCCAACAATTACAAACAAACATTTCTGTGCATGATCCTGTGATGATAAAACAAGACAGCACTTATTATATTTTTTGTACAGGCATGGGCATCTCAGTTTTTTCATCAACTGATATGAAAAACTGGAAACAGGAGAAACCGGTTTTTGATAAAGCGCCTCAATGGGCCGTTGATGCGGTGTCAGGCTTTAAAGGTCATATTTGGGCGCCTGACATCAGTTATCATAATGGCCAATATTATTTGTATTATGCTGTGAGCGCGTTTGGAAAAAATACTTCATGCATTGGTGTAGCAACCAATAAAACATTGAATGCAGCGTCTAAAGATTTTAAGTGGATTGATCATGGGAAAGTAATACAATCAGTGCCGGGAAGAGACATGTGGAATGCAATTGATCCAAATTTGATAATTGATGAAACCAATATACCATGGCTGGTGTTTGGTTCATTTTGGAATGGGATTAAACTTGTAAAACTGAAAGACGATTTAACAGCAGTTGCAGAACCTGAAACATGGTATACTGTTGCATCCCGCAAAAGGGATTTTATTCTTCCTGATTCTGTTGCGGGTGATGCAGCCATTGAAGCGCCTTTCATTTTTAAAAAAGAAAAGTATTATTATCTCTTTGTGTCATTTGATTATTGTTGCCGGGGAGAAAAGAGCACATACAAAATGATGATAGGCAGAAGCGAAAAGGTTTACGGTCCTTATGTAGACAAAGATGGCGTGCCGATGAATCTTGGCGGCGGTTCTCTTGTGCTTGAAGGAAACAAGAACTGGTATGGGGTTGGACATAATGCAATAGTAAGTTTTGACGGAACGGATTATTTGGTGTTTCACGGATATGATGCAGGCGATAAGGGAAAATCAAAATTGAGAATTGAAAAGTTAAGCTGGCTTGATGAATGGCCATTGATAATGAGACAACCGGAATAAATATGCAATAGTATTTATTTGTAAATTTAAATAGCCCCTATGGAGAAATGATATACAAGGATCAGGGCCGAACATCTTTTAACTTCTTAATTATACAAAATCGTTGTAGTAGAATTTAAAGAACTATTTCTCATTGTTTATCCCACAGTAATAAGTGATCATGACTAAATAAAGATAGATTTATTCAATGAAAGATGATCCACTATTGCACTATCGTTCAATTTTGACTAAATGGAGTTTTCAATAAGGAAACGACCTTTTACTAAAAAGAAAGAAAAGCTCTAATAAAGAAAATGGGTCATCAAATATCGTTCTGCCATACCTTCGCGTCATAATGATGGCTAACCGTTTCATAGCTTTCTTTTTTATGCTGGTATTTCTTGGTGAGATATTTGACGGTGGTGTAATTATGGTTGACTTTTATGTTAATCAGAGCTATATCGCCAAGAATCTTTGCGAGAATCGGGACAAACCTCAAATGCATTGTAATGGTAAATGCCAGCTAGAAAAAAAGATGGAACAGGAGTCTAAAAAAGATCAGGAAAGTCCGGAAAGAAGATCAGATAATAAAAATGAAATAGTACTTTCTTCAGAATCATTTGCACCGGCAGTTCCATCTAACTGCTGGTTGGAAACAAAAAATAAAAATAAAATCCCTTCTTCAATTGCCAAATCTATTGACCGTTCTTTTGATATATTTCATCCTCCCCGGACATAGTAATCATACTTTTTCTTTTAATGAATTCTATTTGACAGTTCACAGCTTTTTATAATGCTGAACATGCGGTTGCATATAAGCCGTTCGTCAATATTATCTATCATATATAAACCTGAGTTGCTTTTAGCAATAAAGTTTATACGCTAAATCGTGGACATGAAATATATTTTTTCTCTTCTGTTGTTATGCACAAGCGTGTTAGCAGCAGCGCAAAATACACTATCGGGGAAAGTGACCGACCAGCAGACCAATGAACCGCTTATTGGAGCAACGATTAAAGTAGTAAACATTAAAACTGCTTTTCTTACCAATAAAACCGGAGAATTTATCCTTAAGTCTAAAGAAAAAATTGACGTTATTGAAATTTCTTATATAGGATATGAAACAAAACAAATAGTGGTCAGTAATGCTTCCCAATTCCTGAATATATCATTAACGGCAAGTGCACTCAACCTAAGCAGCATTACAGTAACCGGGTATGAAAACAACCGTAAACTTTCGGAAACCGCCGGCGCTATTTCCATATTAAAATCAAAGGAAATACAGCGCGGCGATAACATGGACATTATACCTGCTTTGAATACGGTACCGGGTGTGAAGATGGAAGCCTATGTGACTGGTGATTATCGTATCTCTATCCGCGGAAGTTTATTAAACAATCCCTGGGGAATACGCAATGTAAAACTGTACTGGAACGATATTCCGCTTTCATCGCCTGATGGAACTGCATCACACGGAGTGGATTTTGACCCTGCTATGATTGGAAGTATTGAAGTATTGAAAGGCCCTTCAGGAAGTATCTATGGCGCCGGTAATGGCGGGGTGCTGCTTTTCAAAAGTGAGAAAGCAGGCATAGGGCAAAATAGGCTGGAGACAGGTTACACAGCGGGTTCTTACGGATTTGGCAAATGGAGCACATCTTACAAAACAGGAACGAGCAATTTCAACCTAGCTGCTAATTATACCCGTCAACGTTATAACGGTTATCGTGAAAACGGATGGAGTGATAAGGATGTAGTAAATATTTTTGCACAGTTCCTGCCCAGTGAAAAACGAACGGTCAATCTCTTTGTTAACTATGCAACAGGTACTTTTGGATTAATGGGGGGATTAGACAGCGCACAGGTGGCGCAAAATCCTAAGCGGGCAATACAGTATGCAAAGGATAATAAAACATCTGTAAAGCGGTATAATGTGGCGCAGTTTGGTGCATCGCAAACGTATCATTTCAATGATAAATTTTTTAATACTACGAGCATCTATGCTTCGCTGCAAACGCTTGACCATCCTTATGGCGAAAGTGAATATTACAATGGCTATTTAAAGGAAAGTACGGGAGGTCTTGGATTAAGAACAAAATTTGTTTATGCGCCGCAATTGGGAAGCATAAAAAGCAGGTTTACCGCCGGTGCAGAATTAATGTACCAGCACCAGTTTGGAAA
>DATBFI010000404.1:0-9195 GCA_036558585.1 Chitinophagaceae bacterium | reverse complement strand
AAACAAGCCAGGAATCTGCTGCCTGAGATTAGAAATTCCGAATTTTAAATTATTTTACCTCATTATGACTTTCCCGGAGTCTCCCTGGATGAGAAAAATTTTTCTTTGATATAATCGGGGATATTGAGGATGGCTTCCTGTATACACTTGATCAATTCCTGTTCCTTTTCGTCCTGGGCATGAACAGGCTTGAATTTATTATTTTCAAAAACAAAAAAGTAAGCTTCTGAATACTTTGAGATAAGATAATTGGACAGGAAGTTTATTGAATATTCGTAGCGGTTCAAAGAATTAGAGATCCGCGAAATGAATACGCTTGATGAAAAAATAACACCTTCAAATAAAAATTTAATTTCGATTGCAGGCATGTCAATTTTTTTTCAAAATAAAGTGGTATCAGCTAAAAATTGGTGTTTCTAAGGTTATTTTAATTATTATTTGACTGTCATTTAAGACTGCTGCAATCTACGTTCCTTAAAAATTAATTAAAAGTTTTTTGGCTATCACAAATTTTTTGTTATTCGTTCTTTTATATGGTCAGAAAGCCGTAACGTAAGGGCGATCAATGTTAGAGTAGGATTAACTGCTCCTGCTGTAACATAGCAGGAAGAACCGGCCATGTATAAATTGTCAATCCCATGCACTTTGCAATTTGCGTCTACTACGCTTTGTTTGGGATCGTTGCCCATACGGGTAGTGCCCATATGATGCCACCCGCCTCCTGTGAACGATGGCCAGCTTTTATCTTTTTCATCCTGCAAATAATCATACACTTTTACCCGGCCCATTGAAATTCGTCCCGCCTCCTGGCCGATGATTGTATTGATCATGCGAAGACTATTTTTTTCAAGCGGTGTAAGTTCCCAGTTAAGCATTGCTCTTGGCATGCCCAGCGAATCCTTTTCTGTATCAAGTGTAACACGTGAATTTGGATTAGGCGCCTGCTCCATTCTTGTAAAGAGTTGATAAGCTTTAAACCCTTTCGGAATATTTATTTTTGCCGGTTTCACGTCTCGTCCAAATTTTTTCAGTGTTTTATTCATTGCATCTTCATCATCCTGCCAAACTTCAATAAATGCAGGTTGGTTCATTGCCAGTTCCAAAGGGGAAAGAGAACTTGTACCATTCAATATTTTGTATTGAGTTTGCATTGTTTCGCTGATTGCCAGTTCTGCTCTTGCCTTTGTTTTGCCGAATTCTATCATATACAGTTTTACGTCCGCCGGATCGGCCACCCAGAGACTCCCGGTCTTTATTTCCAAATGCTCCATGAAGTACCGGCCCACATGATCATAGTCATTACCCAAACCTTTTGGAGCCTGTCTGTTCGCAGATAAAAGTATCCTTGCATTTTGAACGGCACAACAAGCGAGGATGAAAAATTTTGCACGTACAGTATGTTGCTTTCCGGTATAATTTTTTATTGTTACTTCTTTTATGTCTGAAACATTCTCATTAGCAGTTATATCAACGAGATTTGCGTAAGTATATAAGTGGATGTTCTTTGCTTTTACAATCCTGTCTTTATATTTTGTTCCGAAACGCGTTGGCGGACTAAATTGCCACATCTTGCTCCACACTTTGTTTTCATCCCATGGAAATGGCTTGAGTGTTGGGTCTTTTTCCTGCCAATGCGCAACGTTGAAATCATTACCAACTTCTACATATTCTTGTGCTCTCGGATAAAATGGCTTAACATTTTTAAGCGTAATTGGCCAACCGCTGCCCGGGATCCAATCTCTTTTCTTAAAATCAATTTCATCGAATTCGGCGCACCAGCCTGCCCAATGTCCTGTTGTACCGCCGAAGTAGTGGAGCCTTATCGATTTCAAAGGGAAGTATCGTTGACCTGTTGTTTTACCTGCATACAATTCCTGCACCCGCTCATCATATTCAAATCCGCCGCCTTCAAGCAGGATTACTTTATAAGAAGTGTTCATCCATTCAAGGGCCATACTGATGCCCGCAGCACCTGCACCTACAATACAAATATCTCCTTCAATCGAGGAATTATTTTCAAGCTTTCTTGCATCAACATGCATACTAAATTATTAAGATGATTTGAATCATTTCATGATGCCAACTTAATCCTCTTTGGATAATTCTATGATCATTGCCACAGAGAACGCTGAAACACAGAAAGACTCAAAGAAAAGTTTTTTATTCTCAGTGTTTCTGTGTATTCAGTGGCAAAACTTTCATGAACCTGTCTATCAAGAACAATTGTTTGCATGCTTGTGAATCAATTTGTACCTTTTGCTGTTCTCTTCATTCACTATTCACACTCATCATTCAACCTTTGATCAACGAATACAAAGCACACTGACGCGCTTCAGTAACAGCCAACACCCATCCCTTCACAAGCACTGTTTTACCCGTTTCAAAATCATGGTTTATTTTTTTATCCAGGTATTGATGAATTGCTTTTTCATCTGTAGAATTTACTATGGAACTATTATCGGCAAGCAGTTGCACCAGTTTATCGTCATCATTTTCCGATGGTGTTTTTTGCAGATATGCTTTTCCCGCTTCTCTTATCATATTCTCATCAAACAACCGTGATAAGAAAACGGGTTGCGACATTTTGTGTTCGCCTGCAGGCGAACTGCATGAATGTAAAAAAGGAAAACTGACCGTTGCGGCGGCAAAAGCAGAAAGTTGAATAAATTTCCTTCGTTTCATGTGGTTAGCCCTCAACTTAGTGATAACTCAAAATTAAATGTAACAAAGAAGAATTTATTTCAAAAAAAATAAGAACCCTTTCAAGGATTGAAGTTGGCCATTTGACCAACTTCGGCAACAACTAAAACAACTCATTCATTTATTCTACAGTCATAAAAATTACATTAACCAACTATCTTTTGTAAATTATTATAGCTTGTAGTAATGCTTGCATAAGGATCTTTAGGCATATCGTGCTCTACAAAGAAATGTTTCATGCCAGCAGTGTCAGCATGTACAAAAATGCGTTTGAAATCAACCACACCTTCACCTACAGGTACAGGGCCGGTTTTATCTTTACTAAGGTCTTTTACATGCCATAATTCAAAACGACCGGGATTTTTGTTGAAGAGTTCAACAGGGTCAACGCCGGCTTTTGTAGCCCAGCAGAGATCGAGCTCCATTTTTATATCCGGGGACAACTGCGATAAAAACATATCATACACAGTTTGTGTTTGTCCCTCCGGTTTTTCAAACTCTTCCGTATGATTATGGTATGCAAGTATTATGTTTGCTTTTTTACACGCCTCACCGGTCTTATTCAAAACCTCAATTGAACTTTTTACTTCGTCCAAAGTTTTTGTAGGCGTGTTGGCACAAACAAGATACGGGATGCCTCCTTCTGCAACCTCATCAACAAGTGCCTGCATGTTCTCTTTAAGATTGCGCATCGGCGGAAAGTTGACTGGTTTTCCATTTGCATCTGTTATTGGTTTTGCATTCGCAGGCATTTTAAAAGGCGCTCCGAGTACATGGTGTGATTGCCATGACATTCCAAGATCGCTTACCATTTTTGAAAATTCTTTTGGCTTCATTCCATAGTAACCACCTTTCTTACTAAATGCAGATTCGATTTCTTTGTAACCAATCCCTGCTATTTTCTTTAATGTTCCCTGTACATCATCATCCATTACATTAAAGAAAGTAAAAAGTTGCACACCAACCGGTCTGGCCATCCGCTCATTAAAAAAAGAGGCGGTTACTTTATCCGAAAACATCAAGCCTGCTAATGCCGCTGCACCTGTATTTTTCAAAAATTTTCTTCTGTTCTGCATGAGTCAAAATTTTGATTTTTTGAAATATTTTTAGATGACTATCCCGCATATATCGGGAACCACATAGGCGTATAGCACACAATAGAAAATCACATAGTTTCCATGTAAAAACCTGTCGGCAGGTAAGCTATGTTTTCTCTGTGGTTCAAATTAATTCTTCCGCCTTACGCGGATAGTCGTTTATTTTTATTAAGCCAGCATTTTCTTAAGATAATTGTAGCTGTTCGTAACATTTTGCAGCGGCTGCGGCGCTCCGTCCTGTTCCACAAAAAAGTATTTCATACCTGACTCCTGCGCATTGTCAAAAACGCGTTTAAAGTCAACAACGCCTGTTCCTACTTCGGCAGGGTTCATTGTGTTTTTGTCGAGATCTTTTACATGCCATAATGGATAACGACCGGGATGCAATTTGAATAATTCAACAGGGTCCTGTTTGGCTTTTGTTGCCCATGCAAGATCAAGTTCCATCTTCACAAGATCTTTGTCTGTGTTGTTAAGAATATAATCAAACGGGCGATGCCCTTCCACTTCATCAAACTCCGTTGTGTGATTGTGATAAGCGAATTGAACCCCGTTCTTTTTGCAGGCTTCCCCTGTTTTACTGAAAACATCTGCTGCAGTTTTTATTTCATCCAAAGTACTCACAGGAATACTTGAACATACCAAATAGCTTAATCCTCCCTCGGCAGCATCGTCGGCCAGTTGCTGATAATTTTCTTTTAGATTTAGCATTTTTGGCCTGTTTTTAAATTGTTCCGCCATCTTTTGTATTCTCGCAGAATCCTCCGCAGTTTTGGCCATTTTCATGATATTCTCGATTGTAAAAGGAGCGCCTCCAACATGTGCCGAGCGCCAATGCATGCCTGCGTCCTTTACCATGGCAGCAAACTCTTTGGGAGTGTACCCGTAATAGTTTCCTTTTTGCGACCCTGCACTCTCCAGTTCTTTATAACCAATAGCTGCCAGTTTTTGTAACGTCCCTTTTGCATCTGTTGTCATCAGGTTCCCAAGCGTGTATAGTTGAAGACCGATCGCGCTTGTAGCTTTATTGCCAAAAAAATAACCAGCACGACCAAGTCGCGGTAACAACAGACTTGCTAAAGCGAATGTGCCGGATTGTTGTAAGAATTTTCTCCTGTTTGTCATAGTGCAATTTTTATGATGAATAAAATGATTTTGATAATGAATTATTTTTTTACAATAGGTGTTGCTGCTGTCTTTTGAAAGCCAATTGACATCACCTGCATCAAAGGTTGTTTTGCATGAGCCTGGCTGTTCCTGAAAATAAAATAAACACTGTGAGGACCTTCAACGGGAGGTAATGTTACGGTTGTATGCGTAGACATCAACTTCCGGAATGCATCAAAGTCAATTGGCGCACGCTGTTTGTTTTTTGATGTATCTGGCTTTGCAGCAGCACCGGCTTTCGGTTTGGCTTTTCCACCCATCATTTCCATTATTCTTGCCATGTCCAAAGGTTTTGATTCTATCATTTCCGTTTTGGTCAACAGCTGTCCGTCAGGACGATCAAGATGCACCTCGATTACACCTCCTGCGTCCCCTGAGTTTGGTGTTGCCTGCACCAAAAATTCAATTTGTTTTATTCCGGTGAGATCAATATTGTTGTAACCGAGATAAGAGTTATCACCCAGCATAGAGAATGAGATATAAGGAGTGGTAAGCAGTTGTGTACTTTTTTTCTCGTCCGCCTTTTGCGGATCTACAGTAGCGCTCCGCAATGCGATAACACTTTCACCGGAGAGGGAAGGTGTTGAACCGGAACCCTTATCTGTATACGCCGCTCTTAGCAAATATCCGCCGTTGCCGGTTTCACCTGCAGGAATCTTTGCTACAAAAGTTCCTTTTAAGGGCAGCGGTTTTTCTGCGATTTGTTTTCGCGATAAGCTCAAAATATAATTCACCATAGTTTCTGCATCTTTCTGCGACAGGGTAGGATGTGCACTCATCGCATGTTCACCCCATACACCCGATCCGCCTTCAATTACTTTTGCGGCTAATCGTGGTAATGCTGTTCTATCATTTTTATATTTATCAGCGATCGCCATAAAGCTCGGGCCAACAGAAGTTTTATCAGGCACATGACAGGATTTGCAATCACTTGAATTCATAAGATAAAGACCTGCAGAGAATCCTGTTCGTTCATCAGCAGCACGATGATGTTGTGCTATCTCAACCGGATCAAAGCTTGCCGGTACATAATCAAAATTCACGGCAACAAGGTCACGCTTTATTTTTCCGTCAGCAACACTGCCGTCTTCTTTATCATTTACATCAATCGCATATTCAATTTGTTCATTGGGAAAAAAGAATGTTTTGTTGCCTTTTAAAATATTAACAGAAACAGCAGGTGGCTCATTTCCTGCAACAAGTTGTAATGATTTGCTGTTCTTTTCTCCTTTTGTGTCAGTAACAGTAAGCGTAACATTATAATTGCCGGGTTTATCCAAAGTGAAGGCAGGATTAGGTTCTGATGATGTTTGATTTATTCCGTTTCCTGAAATTTTCCATTCATATTTCAAGGCATCTTTATCGTACTTGTCGTAATCCATTGTTCCTTTTGATGAAAGATTTACTTTGAAAGGAATAGCTCCAGCAGCCTTATCAGCTGATGCCTCTGCAACAGGTTTACGATTACCTGCATTGTATTCAATACGCACCAGTGCAGAATTTGCATTGCCTTTGAACCATGCAGAACCATACTCGAGAAAATAGAGATCACCATCAGGACCAAACTGCATATCTATCACGCTGCTGAAATTTTCGTTGGGCAACTCCTGTTCCATTGATTTATAATTTCCATCCTTATCCATTGATACTGCCATAAGCCATCCGCGCATAAAATCCGTGATAAGCCATTTATCTTCAAAATAAGATGGCCAGGGCCGTGCGGCATTTTTAAAATTGGCTTTGTGAAAAATTGGTCCGCCCACAGCGCTGCGGCCTGAGCTTCCAACCAATGGAAATGTATCGGATGTTCCATATGGATACCATATCAAAGGCTTTTGCGGCGGAGGCAATTCTTTCAAACCTGTATTGTTGGGAGAATTATTTACAGGATGTCCCGGATTGAATTTTTCACCGTAAGTGCTGTCTGTATAATTGTATTTTGCATAGGTCCTGTTATCACCAATAAAATAAGGCCAGCCGAAATTTCCTGGCTTTTTTGCCTCGTTGAATTCATCATATCCACGGGAACCCCAAACAGAATCAACAGCGGCATCAGGTCCTACTTCACCCCAATACAACCAGCCCGTTTTACTGTCAAGAGAAACACGCCATGGATTGCGATCACCCATGACATAAATTTCAGGGCGCGTTTTTGGTGTTCCTTTTGCAAATAAATTTCCCTCCGGGATTGTATAGGTGCCATCATCTTCAGGATGTATGCGTAAAATTTTTCCGCGCAGGTCATTTGTATTTCCCGAGCCACGCTGATCATCCCAGCTGCTTCTTCCAGGTCTTTCATCATAAGATGCGATACCCGATGGCGGGTTCGCAGTATTATTACCAACAGTGAGATACAAATTACCTTCTTTATCAAACACCATTCCGCCACCGGTATGGCAGCATACTTCTCTTTGCGTATGAATTTCAAGGATCACTTTTTTTGTTGAGGGGTACAACGAATCCCCATGCAATTCCCAACGCGCAAGGACATGTTTGGTGTCAGCAGGATCAGCATAGTACATATAGATCCAATGATTTTTAGCAAAGTTTGGATGAGCCACAATTCCCATCAATCCTTCTTCTGCCTCACTTACAACTCCTTCCTTGCTTGTGTATTTTGTGTTTACAGGAATTGTAGTAATTGTTTTTACCGCGTTCGTTTTTGTATCAACAGATTTCAATGCCCCCTTTCTTTCTACGATCAAAACGCGGCCATCATTTAAAAATGTCATTGCCATGGGTTCGTCAAAAGCTTGTGCAAGAATAACTTTTGTAAAGCGGCTATCTTCTGGTTTTGCGTTATCCTCAACTGATTGGTTTTGATTGCAGGAAAAGAAAAGAGTGAATGTGAACAGGAAAAAAAATTGCAGGGAACGAAGGAGTCGGTTCATGTAATTATATATTTTTAAAAATTATTTATTGCGTCAATTAAGTCAATAAAAAATTTGAAAAGATCTATTAACAATTTGTCTTACCATCGTTTAGTTTAATGTCTACAGATTCCTACTGCGCCGGAATGACAAAACTAGTAACGGGTTTTTTTTGTCCTGCAGACAAGGCCCGCCAGATCGGACGGCAGGAAGGCATCTGCTTACTAAACGACATTAATCATTCACCATTTACCATCACCATTGATAATGCACGTTCATAGTTTCACATTATTTCTTTTATGTGCGAACATCCAGCTTAAAAAAGTTGGTTCTGCAAAGGCATTGTCCCAACTATTGTGATTCACACCCGGGTACTCCGTGTATTTTACATCAACATGTAATGATTGCAATTTTCTTACCATGGCTCTTGATTCCTCAACATTTACCACAGCATCCGAATCACCATGAAAAATCCAGAAAGAAGTTCTTTCTATGCGTTTATCATAATGCGTTGTGTCTCCTCCTCCACAAATTGGCATAGCAGCAGCAAATATGCCAGGGTAGCGATATTCGGCTTCAAAAGTGCCCATGCCACCCATTGATAACCCCGTGATGTATAATCTTGATTTGTCTACGCCTTCTTCAGTAGCAATTTTTTTTACAAGTTCGATAGCTGTTTTCAATGGCCAGGTTTCAGGCGCAGTATAATCAAAATGAAATAGAAGTGGTGTCTTGCTCCTGTCAATCGTAACTGAAGTCCATGAACTATCCGTGGGGCATTGCGGAAACACAACTATGCATGGAAACTTTTTCCGGTTGCTGTCTGCAGTAAATAGTGTCGATCCGTGTGTTAATTGTTTTTCATTGTCATTTCCTCTTTCGCCCGCACCATGAAGAAACAATACCAGCGGGTATTTTTTTGACTTGTCATATTGCTCCGGATAAAGAATACGATAAGGTAGCATTTTGCCGTTGCTGCCGGCATATTCTTTCTTGTTGGATAAACCTGAGTCCTGTGTAAATGAATAATAAGAGCACAGAATAAAAATAAACGTGAATATTTTTTTCATCTGGTAGATTTAAAGTAACGTCTTAGTAGCTTAAACCAAATCCAAACTTATATAACGGATCTTTTGAATCGTATGGTACATCTTCTTTTTGATTTTGTACCGCTTCCATAGAGGAAGGCAACTCAATCGGCAAATGGCCACCTGGCTTGTATTTCCCAAAGATTACATCAAGCACTGCTGCATCGCTTGCTCCGAAATCAGCAAGCAGTCCCTTCGCTTTTGCACTGATCTCAGGTATTACAGCGGGACGGTCCAGGTAAATATCAACGATTGTTGGAATGGTATTCAGCA
>DATBFI010000403.1:0-20714 GCA_036558585.1 Chitinophagaceae bacterium | reverse complement strand
CACCGGGAAATTTTACCTTTTTGCCAATAGCACTTTCTCCCCAGCCAAATTCTTTTACCATGTTTTGGTTTACAATGATGCTGTGCAATGTATCAGGTAAGCCTGAAAAATTCCTGCCCTTAACTATTTTCATTCCAAGTGTTTTGAAATAATCTTCATCAACAGCGTAGCAATCCACTCCTTTGTCAACAAAACCATTTTTAGATTCAACGGAAAACAGGTTAAAATTGATGCCCGATCCCGGCACGCCCTGTGAAGTACTTACAGAAAATACCTGCGGATTTTTCCGCATTTCATTTTTAAACAAAAGAATTTTTCCACTCACATCCTTATCCGTATTCGCTGATACTATCATCACCTGTTCTTTATTAAACCCAAGGTCTTTATTGCGCAGGTATTTCAGTTGACCATACACTACCCAGGTACATATAAGCATGATCATGGAAATAGAAAACTGGATCACTACCAATGCGCGACGCAGCGTTACATTGCTTGAACCTTTTGAAAGACTTCCTTTCAGCACATTTACCGGGTTAAATTTTGACAGATAAAAAGCGGGATAACTGCCGCCAACAAGCCCCACAAAAGCGATGAGCGCCAGCAGCATCAATATTGTGCCCGGCTGAAGCAACGTGCCGAAAGAAATAAATTTTCCGGACAGTAAATTGAAAGTGGGTAACAGCAATGCAATCAATCCCAGGCTAAGCAGTAATGCAAAAAACGCTGTTAATGTAGATTCAATAAGGAATTGCAAAACAAGCTGCAGTTTTGACGAGCCGGTTACTTTTCGGATGCCGATTTCTTTTGCCCTTCTTGCAGAACGGGCCGTTGTAAGATTCATATAATTGATGCAGGCGATAAGGATCATAAAAAATGCCACTGCCGAAAAGATGTATATATAGGAGACACTGCCAAGTTCTTCAGGTTCATTGTTCATATCGGAATGAAGGTGAATAGAAGTTATCGGCTGAACACCAAACCGCATTTTAATATTGTACTGCGCAAAAATGGAAGCAAGATATTTGTCGTATACGGGCAACAATTTTTTTTCAAATATTGATGCATTGGTATTGGGCTTCAATAAAACATAAGTGTAGAAGCCAAAGCCTCCCCAGTTATTTGCAAAATCTGCAGGCAATGAACTTCTTGAGATCAAAATATTGAAAATAATATGCGAGTTCTTAGGTACATCTTTTATAACAGCGGTAATCTTGTATACATCACCATTTGCATTTTCCAGCGATTTTCCAATACAGCCTGTGCTCCTGCCAAAGAATTTTTCCGCAACTGATTGCGTCATTACCATTGAATTGGGCGCCGTTAAAGCATTATGCGGATTGCCTTCTATAAACTTATAAGTGAAAACCCTGAAAAGGTTACTGTCCGCAAAAAATACCTTGTCTTCATATATCCGTAGCTCACCATTCTTATACATGGTTTTGCCATTGCCCACAAAACGTACTGCTTCTTCTACCTCGGGGTAATCTTTACTGAGAGCGGGTCCCATGGGGAATGGGGTAATAGCCCATTTCATCGTATCCTTATCAGGCTCCTTCACATAAGATGTTATCCGATAAATCCTGTCGGCTTTTTCATTGTACCGGTCGTAGCTTAATTCATCCTGGATGTAAAAAATCAGGAACAAACTGAATGTAAGGCCAATTGTGAGTCCAAGAATGTTAAGAAGACTATACCATTTATCTTTTTTAAAGTTGCGCAGTGCAACAAGCAGCAGGTTTCGTATCATATATGAAAGATTGAATTCTCATTCTAAGTAAGCTGTCGCAATAAATTAATCACTAGTTTTTTTACATTTTCACATCTCCAGATTTCTCCCATTCTTTATTTCCACATTTGCAAATTTTCACATTAGCATATTATTCCGTTCTGAGGCTCTTAACAGGGTTTGCAACTGCTGCTTTTATTGCCTGGAAACTAACAGTAACCAATGCAATGAGAATAGCAAGCAACCCCGCAATGAGAAACATGCCCCATGATACATTTATGCGATATTCATAATCCTGTAACCATTTGTTCATCACGATCCATGCAACAGGGCAGGCAATGATCATGGCGATGAGAACAAGTAACAAGAATTCTTTGGAAAGCAGGCCGAACAAAGTTGCGGGGCCTGCGCCAAGAACTTTTCTTATTCCAAATTCTTTTGTGCGCTGCTCTGCAGTAAAAATTACAAGCCCTAACAAACCGAGACATGAGATAAATATGGCAAGGAATGAAAAATAATCGGAGAGCTGATTTACTACCTGCTCACTCTTATATAACTTTTGATATTCTTCATCGGAAAATTTATAGGTAAACGGAAATTTGGGATTAAGGCTTTTGCAAATCTTTTCAAGACTCGCCAAAGCTTCTTTTGTTTTTCCCGGCTCTGTTCTCACCAATGCTTCACCCCATTCAATATTTTCTCCCAAACTAAGTACTAACGGATTGATAGCGGTATGCAATGAATTGAAATGAAAATCTTTTATTACGCCTATAATGGTTCCCTTCTTTTGCCAGAAAGTAAGCGGTTTCCCGATCGGGTTTTTATATCCTGTAATTTTTAAAGCCGTTTCATTTACAATATATCCTGCAGTATCTGTCGCAAAATCTTTTGAGAAATCTCTGCCCTTAACCATTTGGGCATGCATTGTTTTGGTAAAATCATACCCTACCATTGACCATGTAAACTCTATACCGGAGTTGGGATCCTTACCTTCCCACTCAACACCGCCTGTTCCATTTTCAATTTGGGTAGGGTTTTGCGACATGCGCGTTATATCCTTTATGCCGGGCATATTCAATGCCTGGTTCTTAAACAATTCATACTTGCCGGTAAGATCACCTTCCAGTGGAATATAAATAAGATTTTCCCTGTCGTAACCAAGATTAATGGATTGTATATAAGTTACCTGCCTGCTTATCACTATTGTTCCGATGATCAAAACAATAGAGAGCATAAATTGAAATACGACAAGGCCTTTGCGAAACCATAAAGCTCCTTTACTAAATTTCAGAGAACCTTTTAACACACGCACAGGATTGAATGACGATAAATAAAGCGCAGGATAACTGCCCGAAATAAATCCCGTTATCAACAACAATCCGCCTATGCTTGCCCAAAATGAAGTATCGCTAAACGGCATGATTATTTGCTTATCCGTTAGCCGGTTAAATTGTGGCAATATCAGCATTACAATGAGCAATGCAACTGTTACCGATAACAGCACGATCAATAAAGCTTCACCAATAAATTGCTTTATCAGTGCAAAGCGAACAGCGCCAACAACTTTCCTTACACCAATTTCTTTTGCACGCTTTACAGAACGTGCAGTAGTAAGGTTCATGAAATTAATGCATGCGATCAGTAAAATAAAAATTGCCACGATGCTGAAGAGTTGTACATATTGAATTCTGCCTCCGGAAATATTCCCGTTCTTATCAAAATTCGAATGGAGGTAAATTTCTCCATATCGTTCAATGCCAAGCCGGATATAATCATTCGGCGTTTGTTCTTTATTGTATTTATCAAGAAAACGTACGATCTTCGATTGAAACGCGTTTGGGTCTGTTCCCTTTCGCAGCATGATGTAACATAGAGGACCGTTATTCGACCACTCCTTTGCCCAACTATTGTTTTCAAGAAATGATTGCCAGCTAAGCATGTAATCAAATTGTGCTGTGCTGTTTTGCGGCACATTATCAAACACAGCAGTGATCTTAAAATCTTTTTGGTTTTGATAGCGGATCGTTTTTCCAATTGCCTCTGCAGGCGAGCCAAAAAAATCTTCAGCCATTTTTTTTGAAATAGCAATATCAGAAGGGTTTTCCAACGCTGTGATGACATTGCCTTCGAGCAATGAATAAGAAAACATTTTAAAGAAATCCTGCCCGGCATGATTGCCATTTTCCTTTATGATTTTATTATTGGCTTCAAAAGTGCTCAGCTCATTCCATGCGTAATTTGTTGCATATTGTACTTCAGGTAATACGCGTTTCATTTCATCAGCCATAATACCCGGCGAGCCATGAAAAGCCGACCATTGCCCGTCATGATTCTGGCGTTCATAGACACTATATAACTGCTGGTCATTTTTATGAAACGCATCTACATTATATTCGTCATTTACCCACAGCATAATGAGCAGGCTGCAAGCCAAACCCAATGCAAGCCCCATAATGTTGATAAGAGAAAAAGCCTTGTTTCTCCAGAGATTTCTTAAAGCGGTTTTAAAATAATTTTTAAACATAAGCCCTCCTAAATCCTCCCTGAAGCCTGCCTGTCCGGCAGACAGGGGAGGACTTTTTGGATGTGATTATCATTTTTAAAGTTGTTCATTATTTGGAAGCTTTTAAAATCCCCTTTGGGTCCAAGGACTCCTTTGGAGGGATAGGGCTTTACTCCATCCTCAAACTCTTTACAGGGTTTGCTGTTGCCGTTTTATATGTTTGCCACCCGATAGTTAATGAACCTAAAAACAACAAAGTGGCTGCACTGCCCGCCATGATCCCAAAGTTTACAGAAACACGGTAAGCATATTGCTGCAGAAATTGATTGCCTATTATAAACCCGATTGGCAATCCTATGCAAATAGCTATAAATAGCAACGCTGCAAACCCTTTGGATATTTCAATAATTACCTGCCATACATCAGCACCCATCACCCTGCGTATGCTTACTTCTTTCGCACGGTTCTTTGTAATATAGATTACCATACCCAGAAGACCGAGACAGGCAATAGAAAGCGCCATGACAGTTAATAATCCAAGAAACATTAAATCATCTTTATGCAAATGCTGATCATATAATTCCTTGTCGTACCAGTCTGACTGGAAGTTTTGATGCGGATACAATTTTTTCCATTCTGTTTCAAGAGAAGGAATAATATTTTGTTCAGAACTTTTTGCAACTTTCAGAGTGAGCACTTGAAATTCATCAGGTTGGTTTGCAAGCAGCAATGGTTGAATGGGACGCAGGAAACTTGCGTAGTGAAAATCTTTTACAACGCCTGCAATGATATATTTGGTGCTGTCATTTACCCAGATATCATTTCCTACTGCAGTTGCAGGATCTTTAAACTGCAAGGCACGGCATGCTTCCTCATTTACAAGAACAAAATGTGCTTTTTTATCCGAAGAGACCGGCGGGAGATTTTCACCGGCAATTAACTGCAGTTTCATATCGGTGATAAATGAAGGTGTAACCGAGAAATAACTGCTGGTGATAGAATCATCCACTCTTTGCCGCTTAATGAATTTTGTATCACCACCCGAAAATCCAAACATTTCTGAAGAACCCGAGACAGATTCAATGCCTGCAATTGCGGAAAATGTTGCGGCAGCTTTTTCAAAGGTGTGCCGGGGCAATTGAATCTTCAATATTCCTTCGCGCTGAAAACCATAATCAGCAGTTGCCATATAAATTGATTGCCGGTAAAAAACAGATAGGGTTACAATAGCGATAAGCGATACAGCAAACTGAATTACTGTAAGGGTTTTTCTTAAACCAGCGCCTCCAAAAAGTCTTGAATTAAATTTTCCTTTCAATACACGAACGGGTTGAAATGCTGAAAATATACGGGCAGGTATCCAGCCTGCAAATAAACCTGTAAGTATCGTAAACAAAATAAAATAAAGCCACAATGTTTTATCCTGCGTCACATTGCCGGTCATATTTTGTACAGTTGGCAGCATGCGTGCCATTCTGAGCTGAAAGTATGCCAGGCCAAAAGCAAATATGGCCACCAGTACTGATTCAGTGAGAAATTGTGCCACAACGTGACGCTTTAAAGCGCCTGCAACTTTTCGAATGCCAACTTCGCGTGCACGATCAAGGGAATGTGCCAGCGTAAGATTAATGTAATTAAAAAATGCAAGCAGCAGCATCGAAATACCAATAAGTGCAAATGCTATAAGATTAGGTACAATGGGCTCATCAGTTATATTATATAAGGATATTGAACCGGGAGAGATATTATTTAGAGGTTGCGTATCAAAAACAAAACTTTTATTTGCAGATGCTGAAAGCATTGTGTTCACGTGCCTTGATGCATTTTGCAAAACCGTCTTTAACGATTTTTCTGGTACGCCGGCTTTAAGCTGAACATAGGTGTACGCACTACTTTCATCACTCCAATCTTCAAAAATTTTATTTTTTAGCAGCGGCATTGTTGACATAGAGACCAGCATGTCAAACTTCAGGTGAGAAGGTGCGGCAGGTTTTGCCAGAACACCCGTTATTAAAAAATTACCCGAGGTGCCAATACCGATCACGCGGCCAACGGGGTTTTCTTTTCCAAAAAATCGCTCGGCGGTTTCGGTTGTCAATACAACGGTTTGTGGCCTTATAGCTGCTGCACCTGTCAAAAGTTTAAAGCCGAATATTTTATAAAAATCGGCATTCACGCAGGCTTCTTTAGCGAGCAGCTTTTTATCATCCACGTTTACTTCATCATGAGAAAAATATACGCTGGTACTATTTTCTACAATATTATAATTAGCTTTTAAATAATTGCTTAATGGAATTGGAGAGCTTGCACATAAAAAATGCTCACCGTTCTTACGATTTAAGTTTGTAATGATACGGTAGCTCCTCTTTGAGTCGGGATGGAAACTATCATAATCATATGCCTCTTTGATTTTGATCAATGCCAGCATACACACCGTCATTCCTGATGCCAAACCAAAAATATTTATAAAAGAGAAGAGCTTGTGTTTATTCAAATTTCTCCACGCTGTTTTGAAATAGTTTTTAAACATAGAACCCTCCTAAATCCTCTGAAGGGAGGACTTTTTAAATCGTTCCCTTTTAGAAGTACATTTTTATTTTAATTTTTTCGGCTTTTGGGCTTTTGACTTTTCGAAAGATTCCTTGGTACACTTCAGAATTCTAACCTTGAAGCTCGCTTCATAAAAATTATTTTCTTCTTTGTTAGCGCATTAGCACATTTTCAAATTACTCCGTTCTCAAGCTCTTCACAGGATTTGCCAATGCTGCTTTTATGGACTGTAAGCTTATCGTTACCAGGGCAATGAACAATGCAATTATTCCTGAAACTACAAACACCCAAACTTTAATATCGATTCGATATGCAAAGCTTTGTAACCATTTATTCATTATAATCCATGCAACAGGTGAAACAATAAATGCAGCTATGATAACCAGCTTTAAAAAATCTTTTGACAGCATTGATGTTATATTCATTACGGATGCACCCAGAACTTTCCGAATACCAATTTCTTTGATACGCTGTGTTGCAGTATATGATGAAAGGCCGAATAGACCAAGACAACTTATAATGATAGCGAGCACCGCAAATGTAGTGAACAGCTTTTCGAATTTTTGTTCAGTAGAATATTGCTTGTTGAAATAGTCATCCAGGAAAAGATATTCAAAAGGATTCCCCGGAAATGCTTTTGTCCATGACTTCTGTATGTGTTGCACTGTTTCTGGAAGATGATCAGTATGAATACGCATGGAGTAAAATTCACCGCCATAAGGCACACATACGAATAGTGTGGGTTCGAGTGGTTTTTTGAAGGATACCTGGTGATAATCATTTGCTACTCCAATAACAATAGGCTTCCAGTTGCCAAACTGCGGAAGCCAAAGCGTTTTTCCCAGGGCATCCTCAGCTTTTTTAAACCCTAGCAGATGCACAGCCGATTCAGTAATGATTACGGATGTGTCGGAATCCTTTGTGTAGTCCTTAGAAAAATTTCTTCCTGCAATAAGTTTCATTTTAAAGACATCGAGGAAATCGTAATCGATACCATTAATACGTGCTATTATTGAATCATTTGAATTACTTCCGTATCTCTTAACAGTTAACTTATATTCGCGTTGTTTACCAGGCACAGTTAATGATGCAGTTACGCCTTCTATTGCAGGATATTTTTTAAGTTCATTGTGGAACAGATCAATGTTTGCATTATAAGCCTTGCTGTTTGTATCGGCAATACTTGGTCTGTCAACAATAAGCACCTGGTTAATGTCCATACCAAGGTCCCGGCTCATCATATAATTGAGCTGACTATAAACAATAAAAGTGCCTGCTATGAAAGCGATGGAAGCCATGAATTGAGCAACCACTAATCCTTTGCGTAATACAATTCCTCCTACACTACTCTTGAGTTTCCCTTTCAAGACCGTAACAGGTTTAAACGAAGACAGCACCCATGCCGGGTAAAAACCAGAAAGTAAAGTGCCGGTGATCCACAACAGGCCCGTTAAGCCGAAAAACCAGGGCTGATAGAGGTACGATTTATCTAATAAAAGACCGGAGATAGTATTAAAGTACGGCAAGCATAGTGTAACCAATCCAAAAGCGATAGCCAGTGACAGAAGATTTACCAATCCTGCTTCTGTCAAAAATTGCAGGATCAACTGGTGTTTAAAAGCACCAACTACTTTTCGAATACCTACTTCTTTCGCCCGTGTTAATGCTCTTGCAGTGGAGAGATTTACATAATTTATCCATGCGATGATTAAAACAAATATGCCAATAAGATTTATGAAGAACACGATTTGTGCGTTACCATTTGTTTCGGGCTCTTCAGCAAGATCGGAGTAAAGGTGAATGTCTTTTAATGATTGTAAAGCAAGTATTTGTTTTTCCTGGCTGCCTTTTAGCTCGGGCTTATATTTATCAACAATTGCAGGAAATCTTGCTTCAACCGTTTTAGGGTTGGTGCCGGGTCGCAGTTGAACAAAAGTATACATGTCTTTTCGTCTCCAGCTTTCCCTATACCTCGAAATAGCCCAATCACCTCTCACATATAAACTATTGTAGGAAAATAAAACATCGAATTTAAGATGTGTGTTGGATGGTAGGTCTTTAAATACACCTGTAACTTTTACCAATTCATCAGTAAAGTCGTCATCGCGTAAGCGTAACGTTTTTCCGATCGGATCTGTATTACCAAAATACAAATGTGCATATTTTTCAGAGATTACTGCTGTGAACGGTTCTGCTAATGCGGTCTTTGCATTTCCCTTCACCATGGGATAACCCATCATAGGTAAAAAAGTAGAGTCAGCATATAAAAATCTTCTTTGTTTAAAAGCAATCGGATCGGGTTTTGAATTTTCATTTGTAATGATCACATTGTTTTTATAACCTATGTTGTACAAGCGGGCATAACTTACGACATCGGGCAATTCTTTCTGCAAGGCAGGACCCACTCCCGGGTAATTTTCTGCACTTGCCATTATCAATTCATTATTTCGATAAGCAGTTAAACTTACACGGTAGATATCTTTTGTGTTTGGAATAAAATTTTCATAACTGCGCTCAAACCTTACATATTGAGCTATCAGTAAGAATACAGCCATGCCAACCGCCAAACCAAGAATATTCAGAAAAGAAAAAAATTTGTTCTTCCAAAGGTTGCGATACGCTGTTAATAACAAATTTTGAATCATAAAATTTTATTGCATGGTTAAATGATGTTTATTTGGTTAAAGTTTGCATATAATAGACGACCCTCCCTAAGTTCTCCCTCTTTGAGGAATTTGAGGGTGCTGCTCATTCTGTTCTCAAACTATTCATCCCGCTTGTTGCGGGATCTCCGCATAAACATTTCCGGTCAGCTTATTCACTGCGTAGCGCTGCGACAGGATTTGCAATGGCCGCTTTTATTGCCTGGAAACTTACGGTGATTAATGCAATGAATGCGGCAAGCATGCCAGCTAATACAAATACCCACCACTGGATATTGATGCGGTAAGCAAAATCCTCTAACCAATTGTGCATAGCGTACCATGCGACGGGAAATGCAATAAAAGCCGCGATAATCACCAGCTTTAAAAAATCTTTTGAAAGCAAAGCAACGATGGTGCTTACGTTTGCGCCTAATACCTTGCGAACACCAATTTCCTTTACCCGCTGTGTAATGGCAAACGCAGAAAGACCAAATAACCCAAGACAGGCAATGAAAATGGCGATACATGCAAAAATGATAAAGATCGTACCCTGCCTTTGCTCTGATTCGTACAACTTTGAAAAATTCTCATCAAGGAATGTGTATTGATACGGTAGTTCAGGAAGAAATTTTTGCCATGCATCTTTTATGGTTGCCAAGGCTGCAGGAATATTGTTGCCGGAAATTTTTATTGAAAGATTATTATAAAAAGATTGACCGGGCGCTGCAGCAGGCATGATCAAAATAAGCGGGGCGATTTGCTGGTGAAGTGATTCAAAATGAAAATCTTTCATCACACCAATGATGTGTCCATCATTGATAAATCCATACCGGAAATTTTTTCCAACGGCTTCCTGCGGCGATTTCCAGCCAATAGCTTTTACCGCAGCTTCATTAATAATAAAATTTGCAGTATCCGTTCCATAATCACGTGAAAAGTTTCTGCCTGCATCAATATGAATACCATAGGTAGGAATAAAATCATAATCAGCAGCTACATATCTTATATCTGCTTTCACAGGTGTCATAGAATCTGAACCCGGAGCGAATGCACCCATACCATCCAGCAACCGGCCAGTTGGAATTCGCGACGAACGTCCCACCTCTTTAATGTTTGAGTTTTGAAGCAAAGTATTGCGGAACGACTCATAACGATCATTTAATGAGCTGTAATAAGGAAGAGTAAGTATATGTTCTTTATCATATCCCAAAGAAGCCCGTTGCATGTATCTTAATTGCTGGAACACGATCATCGTTGTAATGATGAGAATAATAGAAATTGAAAATTGCGTTATCACCAGCACTTTGCGAAAGCTTATGCTGCTTCCCTGTGCATTGAATAAACCCTTCAGCGTTTTCACGGGCTGAAAAGAAGACATGAACATTGCAGGATAAATTCCTGACAAGGCACCCACCAAAAACGGTGTGAGAAAGAGCGGGACAATGATCTGCCACTTTAATAAAGTACTGAACGAAAATTCTTGTCCTGAAACCTTATTTAGCCATGGCAGCATAATGTAGGTAAGGACCGCAGCAAACAATATTGCGATACAGCATAAAAGAACGGATTCACTCAGGAACTGGAAAATAATTTCTTTCCTTCTCGCACCTATCACTTTTCGTATGCCGATTTCTCTTGCGCGTAAAGCAGACCGTGCCGTGGAAAGATTCATGTAATTAATACAGGCGATCAACAAAATAAATAAAGCTATCGCGGAAAAAATATACACGCGCTTTATATCGCCATTAGGCTCTGCTTCATAATCTGTGTGCGAATAAAGATGAATATCAGTAAGCTTTTGCAGATCGAGTTTTGTAAATTTTGAAGGTTGTTTTCCGCCATACTCATCACCCATGTGCTTATCAAGAAAAGCGGGAAATCTTGATTTCATGTTCGCGATGTTATAACCCTTCGGCAGTACGATGTATGTAAAAAATGAATTATTTCCCCAGTTGGTGCGCAAATTTTCTTCACCGTACACAGCGGAATCTCTCAGCGTATTAAAGGATATCATCATGCCGGGATGCATATGCGCATTGGAAGGGAACGCTTTGTAAACACCTGTTACTTTAACATCAAACTGGTTATTTGCCCTTATTACTTTGTTGATAGGATCTTCATTGCCAAAATACTTTTTCGCGGTTTCTTCAGTAAGCATTACAGAAAAAGGATCTTTCAATGCAGTCTTTGGATTTCCTTTTACAACATCAACTGTAAAGACATCAGACAGATGTTCATCTGCGAAATATACGTTCTGCTCATCGATAAGTTTATCTTTATAGCGAAGCGGAACAGTGCCAAAATTGAGCAGCCGCGTCATTTTTTGTATCTCGGGGAAATCGGTGGGAAGATAGTATCCGAATGGCGGCGAAACTGTACTCAGGTTAAGCGACACAACACCATCTTCAGTATTAAAGCTTCGTGTTACCCGGTAAATCTGGTCAGCATTCTTATTGTACCTGTCATAACTTAACTCAGTTAAAATATAGGTTGTAATAAGCAGGCAACAGGTTAATCCTGTTGTTAAACCAAACAAGTTGATGAAGGAAATGAATTTGTACTTCATCAAATTTCTCCAGGCGATCCGAAAATAGTTACGTAACATAGAACCCCCTCCTAAAGCCTCCCGGAGGGGAGAAATTGAAGTCGACCCTTCAGGAGGATATTAATAATTTTTTATTTTTTGAGCATAGCCCGATCAATCATCCACTCTTTTCATTAAGGCATACCTATGGCTATCGGGCGATCTGTCCCAACGCTTATGCCAATAATAAAACCATTTGTAGATAAGGCGTTTAGAAAATAGGCAGAAGGAGAGGTGTACGAAAACGGACACCACCTGTACGATATCGTTCGGGGAACTTTTAGATGCGGTTACAATTGGTCGCCTTCAAAAAAATGAACAAATTTTATTTTAGCTCCCGGGATCGCTGATACAATATCCAATATTGCGGTATCGTATTATTTTTACGAAGCAATAAAACGTTTTTATGGAGATCAACGAAGAACAAATTTTAAAACTGACTTTGCTGCTTATTTATCTTAATAGCTGGGAAGAAAAAATTTTCGACACCCGTGTGCATCGTGCGTGGAATGGATACGATTTTAATACGTTAAATGCTCTCGAAGAAAAAGGATATATAAGCCAGAGCAAAACCGCTAAATCAGTTTACTTAACTGAAGAAGGTGTAAAACTTGGCAAAGAATTAGAAAAATTACTTGAACATCTGAGATGAAAAACAACAAGAACTTCAAAGCCGCACTAATCGGGTAATGGTTAATGCCGCAGTTGGTCGCGTGAACAACTATGAATGGCAGACGATTTTTTATATTTTAAAGACTTCTTAAAAAAAAAGAAACTGCAGATGTGTGCCTTAGTCGGGCAACGGTTTCACCATTATATTTTTAAAATAAACTTTACTGTTAGGATCATGACCTTGTAATGCAAATGTGCCGCTTGATAAAACACGCCCTTCATCACCTTTTGATCGTTGTACATTTTCAGGTTCCGTATAGTCAACCACTGTTTTGTCATTTATCTTAATGATCACTCTTTTTCCCTGTACCATAATATATTCGGTAAACCATTCATTATCCTTTACAATTACCTCTTTTACATCCGAGATCCCATATAAGCTACCTGTTCTTCGCCAGTCAGTATGTGAATTATTTACCTGCACCTCGTATCCTTTTTTCGGCCAGCTGCTGTCCTGGTACTGTGTATGAAAATATATTCCTGAATTGGAGCCCGGTGTTGTCATAACATCTGCTTTGAATTCAAAATTTTTAAAATTATGGTTTTGCACATCGCCCATGTAAAATAGATGCGCTGTGGGGCCATGAACAATGATCATCCCGCTGTCAACCGAAAATGTAGTTGCATTTGCTCCTACTTTCCAGTTGTTGATGCTTTTGCCATCGAACAGGGAAATCCAATCATTTTGAGCACTGTTTGTAACAGTCGCAAAAGAAAAGCAAATTAAAATGACGCTGAGGATGATGAAATTTTTCATAGACAGATGCATAAATAATTATGTTGTGGGCATGAAGCTACTGTTTTTATATTAATTGGAACTTTACAAAGTATATTCAGTGGAATATTATCTGGCATAATTTTTTAACCAGGTTATTTAAATTCTTTAACATGAGAGATTGGCTCAGAACATTACTCGCCGGATACGGAGCATATAAATGGGGTGGCGGTTGCCTTGGCACTATCGTGGTTTTTATATTACTGTATTGGTTGCTGGGGCATTGTTGAGATAACCGTATGCATGAAAACAATTACGAAAGATGTCTGTTCGGACACCTTTATCAGGAATCTTTATTTCTGTAATTATATTATTGCATTTAGTGAAGCTTATCTTGCATAAATCTCCTGATTGATGACGAAAAAGTGAGTACACTTATCCCCTAAAACTGTTTTATATTGAGGACATAACTGTTTACGAGAAAAAGATGAAAGCAATTATCATAACAAAACCCGGGCCACCGGAAGTTTTGCAAATCCGGGAAAGATCAATTCCGCAGCCAAAAGAAAATGAGGTATTGATCAATGTAAAGGCCGCGGGCATTAACAGGCCAGACGTTGCGCAACGCAAAGGTCATTATCCTCCTCCGCCAGGTGCTTCACCCGATATTCCGGGTCTTGAAGTTGCCGGAATTATTGAATCATACGGCGCTGCTGTTACCCAATGGAAAAAGGGTGATAAAGTTTGTGCGTTGCTTGCCGGCGGCGGTTATGCAGAATATGCAACAGTTGATAGCATGCATTGTCTTCCTGTTCCGTTCAATTTAAGTTTTGCAGAAGCAGGCTCTTTGCCTGAAACGGTTTTTACAGTTTGGCATAATGTATTTCAAAGGGGACAATTAAAGAGTGGTGAATATTTTTTAGTGCATGGGGGAAGCAGTGGTATTGGCATCACTGCTATTCAGCTTGCACAAATATTTGGTGCAAAAGTTTTTACAACGGCAGGAACTGATGAAAAATGTAATGCGTGTCTTTCACTTGGTGCCCATAGATGCATCAATTACAAAAAAGAAGACTTTGAAGAAGTGCTGAAAAAAGACGGTGCAGATGTTATTCTTGATATGGTAGGAGGTGATTATATTTCAAAAAATCTGCGACTGTTAAAGACGGAAGGCCGGCTTGTATTTATAAATTCCATGGAAGGAGGTAAAGCAACATTTGATGCAAATGATATCAGGCGACGCCGCCTGACTATTACCGGCAGTACATTGCGAATTCGCGATGCTTCATTCAAGGCACAGCTTGCTGTTGATGTGAAAAAACATGTTTGGCCACTTGTTGAAAATGGAAAATTCAAACCCGTTATATATAAAACGTTTTCTCTCGAAGAAGCAGCTAAAGCTCATGTATTAATGGAGAGCAGCGAGCATATTGGAAAGATTGTCTTGCTGAATGAATGACTAAGTGGTGAGTTTTATGAAGGCCATGACCTCCTGGAATGACAAACGTAAATAATTTCAAAGGCCACTGCTGTTAGGTTATTCAGGGAGTTCAATTCTTTGATAGCACACAAACTAAAAAGATCAGGATATGACAACTGTAAAGGATGATGAGGCAGCGATCCGGGCGCTTGAGGACAGGTTTGCTTCAGCCCTCAGCACCGGAGATGTTGATGGTATCATGAAGAACTATATACCAGGAAAGAGCCTCGTCGTTTTCGATGTTGTACCGCGCAAGGAATATCTCGGCGCCGATGCATATCGAAAGGCTTGGATTGATTTCTTCACGCACTATAAGAGTCCGCCGAAATTATCCATCACCGATCTCGCCATCACAGTAGAGGGTAACCTCGCATTCAGTCACAGCTTCATGCACGTTACAGGCACCGATATGCAAGGTCATCCCGTTGATCGTACGGTACGCGTTACTGCCGGTTATCGTAAGATTAAAAGCAACTGGCTGATCGTGCATGAACACATCTCGCTTCCGGTTGATCTTGCGACCGGTAAGGCGAACTTTAATTTTAGCTATAATAATCCGTTGCAAGGATAGTGATACTATGATATATTCATATGCGTTGCATAACCTGCACGAAAAACATTTACAATTGATTTTGGAGTAAGAACGTTTACCTCACTTTTTTGCGGTAATGGTTGCTTGTTTATATATCCGCCAGGCGTCCACAAATAAATATGGTCATCAGCTATAAGATATGGATCATTACCAATTGAAATAAAAGTTCCGCCGGGAAGGGACCTGATATTTGTTTTATACGTTTTCTTCGAACCATCATTATTCATCCTTTCAAAATGTAATATTTTATCAATTGCCGCGATGGGAGTTTTTATCGAAAAATTGTATTCCGGATTCACTTTGATCCAAAGGGCTTTAAACTTATTAAAATCTTCCCTGCGGCATTCAAAACATGGCCTGTGTCCTGAAGCAAATGACGTGGCTTCATCTAAAAAGAAAAGTTCGGTGTAACGATCGGGCGTCATGATCTCTCTGTGTCTTCCTTTAAATTGAAGCAGGCAGGTTATCCATGCTTTTAACTTGTATGGGCGAACAATATGTTGATCAGCGTTATGTAAAACACCCCGGTTGCCCATCCATAAACCACGTGCCTTTGTTTCAATAATTTCTCCGTATGGGTTTACACGATTTTGCAAGTTTTATATTTTGGCGAAAAGGTAAAATAAATAACTGCAAATGGACAATCCCTGATCGAATCACCTCTTGTAATTCTTATTGAAGATGGATACATCAGTTTTATCAGTCAAAGAATATTTTATTCTTCCAGTATCTTGATATTTTCCTCATCTTTTTCTTTTAAGTAAAAAGCAATAAATGTTAACGGCTTTTCTTTTGAAGCATTATCAAAATGCAGGATGGTTTTATTTTTTGGCTCATAAAAAGCATTCCCTTCATGTAAGGTCACACTTTCTTCGCCTTCGATTTGAAAAAGAACAGTGCCGGATGCAATATAACCTACTACGGGGCAGGGATGAAAATGTTTAGGCGCTGCTTGTCCTGCAGCCAGTGTTATTTGTTTTATTTCTACATTTAAAACTTGTTGATCTACCTGTGCATTCATTAGATCTTTTCGTGTTATTTGTTGTGCCATTACAATTACAGTATTTAGAAATGAAATGATTCAACCATGTATTCAAGATAGAAAGCTTAATGTACAACTGAATGCCGGTTTGCCCAGTGGTTATTCTTTTTTCCCAGCGGTGAACTGGTATTGGAGCGGCCATCAGGGCCTTTCACTTTGCAAATGGCCTGTAAATATTTATTGAAAATTTATTTCCGCAACTACCGGGAAATGGTCTGAAGAAAATCTTCCGTTCCAGCTTTCTGAAATTGTTCCGTGCTTTAATACGGTAAGTTTATTTTTTATAAAGATGTGATCAATGGCCTTCTCACTAATTTCTTTATCCCTGAAGCCGTTAAATGTTCCGTCAGGACCGTAATGCTGTAATTGCGCAATAAATTTTGTATCTGTAAGGTGATCTGCATTCATTGTATCCGTAATAATTTTTATGGGTTCATCGTCGTCTGTGGCGTTAAAATCCCCCGTAACAATTACCGGGAAGCTGCCTGCGATCTCCTTTACTTTCTGTAATAGAAGCCGTGCACTTTCTGCCCTCGCCACTTTTCCCATATGGTCGAAATGTGTATTGAAAGCAAAAAATCTTTTATGATTCAGCTTGTCTTCAAATTCGCACCAGGTAACGATTCTCGGCAATGCCGCATCCCATCCTTTTGAACCGGCAACTTCCGGCGTTGGTGATAACCAGAAAGTTTCACTCTTTAGTTCATGCAGCCGTAGTGTATCATAAAATATGGCACTAAACTCACCTTTTGTTTTACCATCATCCCTTCCCACGCCGGTATAAGCATACTGCGGCAAACGCTGCTGCATATCGAGCATTTGGTCATACAATGCTTCCTGTACACCAAGAATATTTACATCAAAGAACTTTACCTGTGATGCAGCCATATCTTTTCTGTATGGCCATGCGTTCAAACTATCACCGGGATTGTTGTAACGTAAATTGAAAGTCATAACATGCAAAGACTTTTGTGCATACCCGGTGAATCCACTCACACAAAAAAAGACCAACAAAGCTAATCTCGTAAAACACATATAATTCAATTTGCGCAATGTTATACAATTTTGAACAGAACAACAATCGGAGATGGTATAAAGCAATCCTGCCCGCTTTGGCGAGCGGGCTAACTCTGCGAATAATTGGAATAAGTGGAGGATGATCTTGCTTATTGATGGCAGCCAAAATTGGCTTTTAAGAAAGCAAAATTATTTGCGTGCAATTACTTCATCAACCAATTGTTTCATTTTTTGCAAACCTGTTTCCGCAACCTGCAATGCATCCTGTTTCCAGTAGGTTTCATTAAATAATTCGAGCGACAAAATTTTTGTTCCACCCATTCTCATTAAGTCCCGCAGTATTTGCTTAAGTGGCGCAGCTCCATCGCCGGGATAGATGCGGTCGCTGTCTGTTTGCTCTTCCACCGGCTTTGAAGCAGGATAATCGTTGATATGAATGATATCTATCACTTTGCCATTTACAAGCTTGAGACAATTAAAACCCGAGCCTCCGCGGAAGAGATGATATACATCAGGCAATATGCGTGCTTCCGCACCATCCGCTGCTGCCGCAATTGCAAGAGCCTGTCCAAAATTATACAACGTGCCCGAAGCTCCCCAGAATTCCAGCAGCGGCATAACGTTATATTTTTTTCCCATCGCAAGTATTTCACGATACCGCTTACCCGCGGTTTCAAAATTTACCGGATCATCTTTTTCTACGCCTGCCGGTGGTGCTGCAATACGATGACACCCGAGTGCAGCCATCATTTTCATTTCTTCCTCCAGTTCTGCCAGTCCCGCTTTTCTCTTTGCCTCATCATCCACCATCCACTCTGTAAAACTTATTGCATCTTCTACTGCAAGTCCTTTTGCCTTGATAAAAGCATTTAAAGATTGTAAAGAATTTCCCCCACTCAAATATTCTTTAATGTCGTTTACCCATAACTCCACACCATCGTAACCGGCCTTTGCTGCAATATCAATCATTTTTAATAAGCCCGGTTTTTGACCGCTTATTGTACTGGTGTTTAAACAAAAACGAAAAGGCCCTTTTGGTGCCGCTGTTGCCCGTACCCATGAAGCAGGTATCAACGTTGCCATCGCAGCAGCCCCGGATAATTTAACAAGTTCTCTTCGGTTAAGCATAACGAATTATTTATGTGAACAGCGATTGTACTTTGCTGCCGGTATAAAATGAAGATAAAAATTTTTGAGTACCGGGATTCAGAAACTTGTTGAGCAAAACAATGTTCAACGGTAGTATTATGAATACCTCCTGAGTGTTCGATTTTTCGGGAAAGTCTCTTCGGAACATTGCGGAAATCGGCGGAATGTTAAAAGAATAAATGCTGATCAGCGAATAACTGATGTGTACAAAACTTTGCTGAAATGAGATCAAGTGTTTACCTTAATACATTAACCAAAACTGCGATTATGAAAAAGAAAATCATCGGCTCCATTGTTGGAGGACTTATTCTGTTTATCTGGCAAGCGTTATCTCATACAGTACTAATGCTGCATACGGAACAGGAAAAATACACACCAAACCAGGATGCTATTTTGAATTTTTTGGGTACACAGTTGCAAGACGAAGGTGATTATGTCATGCCGAATTTTCCAGCGGGTACTTCTATGCAGGATATGCAGAAACAAGGGGAAGCTTTTGCGGGGAAGCCATGGGCAAGAATATCGTATCACAAAGCGTATAATATGGATATGACCATACCTCTTATACGCACTTTTTTAGTTGATGTGGTATTAGTTTTTTTGCTTTGCTGGATATTGTTTGAATTTGCGAAAGCAGGTTTTGGCAAAATATTTTTATGCAGCCTGGTAGTGGGTTTAATTGCATTTTTAAACCAGCCATATACCGGTTATATCTGGTATCATACCGCAGGTATTTATGCTGATCTTGCAGATGTTATTATTAGCTGGGGTTTATGCGGCATATGGCTTGGCTGGTGGTTGAGGAAAAAATAAAAAGGAATAGAAAGTCGGGTAAGGTATCAGCGTAATTTACGAAACCGTGTAACATAAAAACATTTGGAACGTTGTACACAGCCGAAAGGTGAAAAATATATTTATACTCATTAAACAAACAATCATGCAGGCATTTAAAACCGTTCTGTCAATGCTGTTTTTATTGGTCACTGCTGGTGTGACGGCGCAAACTAAAACAGTTGATCACTTTAGCAAAGTAATTGTAAGTCCTTATATACAGGTCACCTTTGTTCAGGGCGATGAGGAGAGTGTAACAATTAACGACATAAGAGTTGATCAAAATAAATTGCATATTGAAGTGAACGATAAAACACTTCGTATCTATCTTGAAGGTGCTAAAAACATACCAAAGAATGAGAAAGAGTATTCTGATGATAATGAGGGAACGTATCCGTTATACAGTAACACTTCGGTAACAGCAACGGTAACCTATAAAATGCTTGATGCTCTCTCCATCCGCGGCGAGGAAGAACAACTTTGTAAAAGTGCTATCAACGGCGAAAAGTTTACGCTGAAGATATATGGTGAATCAGAAGTAACCTTTAATGAATTGAACCTGCAGGAATTACAGGCGACCCTATATGGTGAAGGCTCACTAAAAATAAAATCAGGTTCGGTAAAAGAGCAGAACTATACATGTTATGGCGAGGGCAGGATTAATAGTCTCGCCATTACCGGCAGTACAAGCCACATAACCGCTTATGGCGATGCAGATCTTAAGATCAATGTTTCAGACAGAATTAAGATCTCGGCATTTGGCGATGCGCGACTGCACTATAAAGGAGATCCCGAAGTAGTGAAAGGTTTGCATATAGGAGAGCTGTTTGTTGACAGGGTAGATTAAGTTGTTAGCAGCGTTGCAGGAAGAGAAAAATTATTTTCAACAATTGCTGTATTGAAGAAGCTGTCTCAAAAGCTCGTCAAATTGAGACAGCCTTTTTATTTTAATTCAAAGTGCTCCCGATTTGGGGACAAGCTCTTTCAAACACTGCGAATAACGCCCGTGTAGAATGCCGGTCAAAAGTGTCCAGTTAAAAAAAGCACACGTTTTTGTTTGTAAGCAATTGGTATACTGGATAGGCTACTTATCCAAAAACTCTTCAACCACTTCAACAGTCATTTCAGGCAATTTACTTCCAGGTACTGCTGCGCAGATCTCTCCTAAATAAGCGCCATGTTCTCCGGGCAGGATCATTAGCTCTGCA
>DATBFI010000402.1:0-9464 GCA_036558585.1 Chitinophagaceae bacterium | reverse complement strand
TCACCCTATGCCGCTACTTATAGCTATGTTGCCACAGCCAGAAACATAACAGTTAACAATAATTCAATGAGCTTTGGCAGCACAAATGATAGTCTTTTTGCCGCAGGCACTCTAACCATACAAAATAATGGCATTATTAATATGGCAACCGGCGGTAAGATTGAGTTACAGGGTAATTGGAATGACCAGGTAAATACGGCTGGCAAAGGATTTTTAAATGGCACAGGCACCGTGATTTTTAGCGGTGCTGCAAATCAAACTATAACTGCTGTAAAAGGTACAGAGTTGTTCTATAATTTGAAAATAAACAAGACATCAACTACCGGTCTTGTGGTTCTAAATAATAATATTACCGTCGATTATGATCTTACACTTACGAGGGGAATTTTTGTAACAGGATATAATTTGTTTACATGGAATAATAATGGGGGTACATTATCGTCACCGGGGAGTGGCCCGGGAGGATCAGGTTCCGGCTTATATACGGACAGTTATATAGCCACCTCTGAGGGCTCAGGTACTCCTATTAATGTTGGGGGACCAACCACACCCTTTGCAGCAAATGCAGGATTCAAAATTAAAAATGTTGGAAATACAAATACTTATTTCCCTGTAGGCGCAAGTTACCTGTCTTCAACGACTGGTCAGCCACCCTCTCCCAACAGAATGATGATCAATAATCCCGGTGTGCCTCAGGACTTTACTGTAGCAGTTAATTATGGTGATATTGGTTTCACTAATGGGGGAGCAGGCGCATTAAAAGTAAATCGTATTTGGTACGTTAAAGGCTCTTTGGGTACAGGAATGGTTAATATGCAATTATTCTTTACTAAACGCGATTGGACAGGCTGGGGAACAAATGAAAACGAAGTTGAAAGCGGATTTGATTATACACAGCCGGCCTTAGTACAAAAAGATTATTCAGGAAATCAAAATAATTTTATTAATCTATCTTCGACCGGAGATATCACTTCATTTGCCGGCGCCCCCTACAATACTGAAATTTATGGGAAATATACTATCGGCATAAGTTCAACATTGACAAACGGAATACAGCAATTTAACCGTTTCTCTATTGTAAATCCCAGCAGCATTATTCTTCCGGTAAAATTTGTCGGCTTTAAAGCTTATCAAAACGGCAATGAAGTTCGGATTGACTGGACAGCGGTAAATGAAATTAACGTTCATCACTATGAGATTGAAAAATCAACCGATGGTGTAAGGTTTACAACAATAGACCGGGTTGATATTATTAAGAACAGCACCTACGCAAATTATAGAAAGACAGATCCTTCTCCTGCATTTGGAAATAATTTCTATCGTATCAGGGCAATAGATAAAGACGGGGCCGTAACTTATACATCGATTGAATTGGTAAATATAGCTGGCAAAACGTATGTGACTATTTATCCCAATCCTGTGCAAAACGGGATAGTTAATCTCTACTTTACAAATTTGCCTGCGGGGAATTATGATTTTATTCTGTATAACACCTTGGGACAACCAATACTTAACAGAAAAATTGAACATCAAGGTGGCTCAGCAACGCAGAGCTTTAGATTGCCAACAAATGCTATCAGTGGCTCGTATATTGTTAAGCTGCTTAATAACACATTCGACTTTACTGGTCGTATAGTTATAGACTAAGTAATCGAACAAAAAATATAATAAACCTTTGCAAGATTTTATGCAACGACGAGTTTCATTCTTAATGCACTCAATTTACGATAAGACCATTACGCCAGAAATATTTTCGGACACAAAAAAACCTGGGACATTTTAATGCGACCAAATGAAAAATTATTTATCTTTCCTCCTGAATTGAAAGTATCGGTATGCCGGATTGATAATGTGAAGCTACACCTAAAACAATATCCCCTAAACTTATTTGATGATATCCTGTCAATTACCTCAGGTGTAATGTGAGCATAATGGTGCTATTGATTGCTATTAACCCTATGTTCCCTTAAAAGACCATCACAACGGATTAAAATAAATGTATCCTTTATTCGCAGTAAAGTTATTTCGACATGACACTAAACCTGTTGTAACGTTTCTAATGATTCATACCCTAACACACCATTTTATGAAACTCTTATTACTTTGCCTTTTGGCAGCACTCACTCTTAGTGTACACGCTCAATTCGGTACACGCTTACAGGCCTTTGATGGCACGGTACATTTGACCATGAACACTACAGGCACGGATAACAGCGTAGCACTCACCGCTGGTATTAACGGTCGTCGCATTCCTGTCTCCCTTACTGCCGGTATCGGGTATATTGAACTCGATGATGTCAAGCAACTCGATTTGAAACCTCCTGCTATCAATGTTACCACCATGCTTCGTCTCGCTGAGATTGATTTCAGAAGTATAGACTTTAATGTCTATGGCAGTGCTTATAAGCAGGGGAAGCTCTTCCTTGAGTATGGCGGCAAGATAGGTGCCCTGCTCAACGACAGGACAAGGCTCTATGCCAACGCGGGCTACCGTTCAGGATACAAATTCCCCGAACACGAGAAATATGGAGCGATGGTCTATGGCGTTACGTTCGCTCTTCTCTTCTGGAACGGATATAACGGCTACGATTATTACTGATATCGGGTGAAGCTCTTATGTCCCTGTTGATTTCATGTCCGTATATTAAGAGGCAAGTCCCGTATGAATATCATAGTTCTCATTTGTTGACAACAATACCTGTATTATAATGCGTATCACTTTATTGTATTTGGTATTTGATTGTTGTTAGGAATTTAAATTTAAAAAACCCTTTTAATCATGAATCCGACCCTGCTCTTCCTTAAAAACATATCCTGTAGGAGAAGAAATATATTACTTTCCCTCTTTTTGGTTTGTTTATCTTTTAATACCTATTCTCAAATTACAATAGTTAATTATGATTTCAATTCCGGCACATCTTACGATTCATTAACTCCTGCATTGGTACCTGGAATTACAAGTATTGCCTCATCAACCGAGGCTTTTGATACTTTGAACGGGGAGGTTACAACTGCTACTGCCTTCACTGCAAATAGCACACCCGGAAACGCTATTGCGATGAATAATTCATCTGGAAATAATACTAACTACTTTCAATTTCAATTAGGAGGAAGTTCATTAAATAATTATACAAACTATAAAATTTACCTGCAGGCGCGACGATCAAATACTGGTGCCACAACTATTACAGTTGCTTATAGCACTGATGGTACAAATTTTATAAATTTTGGAACCGCATCGACCGGCAACGGAAGTTTCAATGCAACAATTATTGATTTTAGCGGCATCCCTGCATTAAATAATCGGTCAACGATTTATTTTAGATTGTTGGCAAGTGGTGCCTCTGGCTCAGGCACATTAAGAGTTGATAATTTTGAAATACAGGCCGCATTGTCAACAGGTGCAACAATCAGCTCGGATTATTTTAAATCAAATGTCGTCTCAGGTAACTGGGGGGATGCGACAACGTGGGTATCTTCACATGATAACATAATATGGTTTTCTGCAACAGGTACACCAACCAGTTCAGCTTCGGGTATTTATATTGTTACCGGAAGCACCATTATTATTAATACACCCGCAATGGGGAAAGCAATTACTATAGACAGCGGAGCAACTTTAATACATAACTCCGGAATAAATTTTTCAATTTCGGATGGAGCTGGAGATGATTTTATTATCAATGGAACTTATGTATTAAATGGGACTCAGCCTATGTTACCCGGAGATGTTACAGCACAGGTAAATAGTGGAGGAGTAGTAAGAGCAGATGGCAATAATGGCGGACAAAGCGATGCGTTTGCTTCCAATCCAAAAGTCTTATTCAAAACAGGTTCAGTATTTGAATGGGCTATTATAACTGGAGCAAATGTGTTTAATACCAGTAATGTAATTTATTTCAATGCCGCCGGAAGTAATTCACAAAGCCCTGTTTTCAGAATTAATGCTGCTTCAAATGTAACTGTTGGAGCAAACGGCACAACAACCTTTAACGGAAAATTTGAAGTTGCATCCGGCAAAACCATCACTTTCCAAAATACAGGCATAAAAATTTTTAGAGATGGATTAGGGGGTCACGGAACTATTGTTCACAAAGGTGGCTCCGTTGCAAGTGATAATGCCTCAGGTACTTTCAAAATAACCGGCACTGCCGCAGTAATAGATGGAACTGTTACAATAAACCTGAACAATAACACAACTGCAGCTACAAATGAAATGGAAATAAGTGATGGAGCTTCAGTTACTGTTTCAGGAAGTCCGCAAATCAATGTGAACTCTGGTTCTGATTTTGTAATAAATGGCAGTCTAACAGAAAGTGCCTCTACACCTATTTTTCTTTTAGATGGTAATTTAACGGTCAACGGCTCTATCACGGATTTAACTACTAATGGCGCTGTTCAGGGCGGTAGCAGTAATACTACTCTTAGCAACATCACAATTGGCAATAACACCACTGCTCCAACTAATTCTGCCAGCGTTGGTACGCTCACATTCACAGCTGGTTTCGGAAACGTAAATACATTCACTTTGCAAAGAACGGTCAGTCACAGTAATCCTTCAGTAGTTTTAGGAAGTGATATTATTACAAATAATCTTGTGCTTACAAAAGGTATTCTTGCTACCGATAATCATCTCTTTACTTACAACAAAACCGGAAGTTTAGTCCTTCCTGCAGCATATACCGACAGTTATATCTGTACCTGCAATTCATCCGGAAACGAGATTACGTCAAATGGCAGCAACGGCTTTCGCATAAACAACGTAAGCGGAAATATAGACCAAATATTTCCCGTAGGTACTGACTTCGTATCTCCAAACAGGATGGCACTAAATATGAACGGAGTTACAACTAATGATTATACAGTTATTGTAGGCAAAGGGGATCTTGGAGGGACACCTTTACCAAGAGTAAACCGTATATGGTATGTTAGCCAGGCTGATGCTACTAACACAACCGCTACAATGAAATTATATTTCACTAAGAGAGACTGGTTGTCCGATCCTTTTGGAAATGGGCAGGATGAAATTGAAGATGGATTTATTTATTCTGACCCGCGCCTGATACAAAAAGATTACAACGATCTTTTTGTAAACACGTCTACAAAAGCAACTATAGATGTACCGGATTATACCGGTGCTGCTGACAATACAGAAGTTTTTGCCCGTTACTTTTTAGGTGTAAGTGCCGACTACCAGGGTAACACAAATGGCATTAACAGCTTTTCCCGTTTTTCGGTCGTCAATATGAGCGATATTATTCTTGCAGTAAAACTTTTGAATTTTAAGGCATATCAAAAGGGCAGTGGCGTGCAGATAGAATGGTCAGTATTGAATGAAACAAATATTGATCATTATGAAGTTGAAAAATCAGTTAATGGAACCATTTTTACAAAGATAGTTAGTGTCCATGCAGTAAACACTGGCAATTCTGTAAATTATAGTAAGACCGATTTCTCTCCCGGAAGCGGTAATAATTTCTATCGTATTAAAGCAGTAGATAAAGGCGGATCGATAACTTATACATCAATTGTATTGGTAAATATTGATATTGATAAAACAACTTTGCGTATTTATCCTAATCCTGTACAAGACAAAATGGTTAATATACAATTTACAAGTCTGCCAAAGGGCAAATATGAACTTCTACTGTATAATATTGCTGGCCAAACTGTATTTAGCAGTAGGATAGAACATACAGGTGGTTCATCTATTGAAAGCTTTATTCTTCCATTAAACATAAGATGCGGTGCTTATATTCTAAAGGTGTTTAACGAAAGAATCCATTTCACAAATCGTGTGGTAGTTGAATAAAATTTTAGTTGAACAAAATACATCAAACATTTTTTGCTATTTACTTCATAAGGTCTACTCTTAAGACTTGAGAATTACATTCTTCAGCCAAGCGCAATAACTGCAAAAAAGAATATTAAAATACACAAACGGTTGAGCAATATCTTTATGGACTGATTACGTACTTTTAGTTCATGCTGATGTTTGCGTATAAAAAATAACAAATGAGTTCACTACCTAAAAACCAAATAGCAGTAATAACAGGAGCTGCTTCAGGATTGGGCCACGCTATTGCAAAAAAATTATCTGAGCAAAATATAAGCCTTGCTTTACTTGATAAGAATATTGAGCAGTTAAATCACTTCAAACAACTAAAAAAAACTGCAGTATACGAAGTAAATGTCGCCGATGAAAATTTGGTAAAGCAAACAATAGAAGCTGTTTTTAATTATTTTGGAAAGATCGATATTTTAATTAACAGCGCCGGCATAACAGGAATCACCAATGTTAAAAGCCATGAAACTTCTGCTGAAAATATTCGCCTTGTTTTTGATGTCAACTTTATGGGTTCTTATTTTACTTCGAAATACGTACTTCCAATAATGTTGAAAAATAATTACGGACGAATTTTACATATTGCCTCCATCGCAGGAAAAGAAGGAAATGCGGGTATGCTGGCATACTCCGCTTCAAAAGCAGCCGTAATCGCCATGACCAAAGTGCAGGGAAAAGAGTATGCAGAAACAGGAATAACAATTAATGCGCTTGCTCCTGCTGTGATAAGAACTGCTTTGGTTGATGCAATGCCCGGAGAGCAGGTGAAATATATGACGGATAAAATCCCGATGAAACGTTGCGGCACTTTAGAAGAGGTTGCTGATATAGCAAACTTTATTGTATCTCCTGAAAACAGCTTTGCCACGGGGTTTACCTTTGATTTATCAGGAGGACGGGCAACTTATTAGTTTGTTTTGATCACTCTATTCACAACTAAAAATTATAATAATGAAACAAGCGATAGATCCGGCAAAAGTGTCGGTCGGTGTTGTGGGACTTGGATTAATGGGATGCAGCATTACTACATGTTTGTTAATAGCGAAGCATCCTGTTGTTGCAATTGCGCCTGTTGCAGCAGACCTGGAGCATGCGGAAAAACGCATTACAGAACATTTAAAAAGAGCGGGAGAAGAAGGAATGATAAATCAACCACCGTCTTATTATTTTAAAAACTTAATTATATCAGAAGATTATAATGACCTTGCAAATTGTAAACTAGTTATCGAATGCACTATTGAAAATCTTGCTATCAAACAATCAGTATATGAAAAAATTGAAGCGGTGATTTCAAAAGATGCAATGTTAACAAGCAATACCTCTGCGATACCTATAAGTATTTTGCAAAGTCATACAAAATATGCGGATCGTTTTTTTGGACTGCACTGGGCAGAACCATCACACACTACCCGTTTCCTTGAAGTTATATGCGGAGATCATAGTGATATCAGCAAAGGTGAATACTTATATGATCTTTCTCATTCTTGGGGTAAAGAGCCTACGCTCGTTCGTAAAGATATCAGGGGTTTCATTACGAACCGATTAATGTATGCGATGTACAGGGAAGCATTTTATCTTGTTGAAAATGGTTATGCTACTGTAGAAGATGTGGACAGGGCTTGCCGTAATAATCCTGGTTACTGGATGACGCTTGTTGGTGTTTTTCGCTGGATGGATTTAACCGGTGTGCCTGCTTATCACACAGTGCTGAAAGATCTATTTCCCACGCTCTGCAATTCAACTGAAGTTCCAAAGCTGATTGACGATATTGTTAAAGCTGAAGGCCGTGGCGTAGCGAATGCACATGGCTTTCATGAATATAGTCCGGAGGAAGCAAAACTCTGGGAGGAAACTTTTACAGAATTTAGTTATGAAATAAGAAGGCTTGCTTTAAAATATCCTTTTGATGTGGTGAAACGAAAGCTTCACAGCGAAGAAAAAATTGCTAACGATTAAATTTATTAAGAGATTTATTTTAGACCAGAAGCCAGTACTACTATTAGACTTTTGTTGCGTCGCACTCTGCATCGTCCATGTCTTAATCATCAATTTCGATGCAGTCCCGTTCGCGGGAACGTTCATCGTTCCGTATGCTATTGAACTATGAATTTGTTTTAGGATATAAAAGATAATTCGTAGAGCGACGTCTCGGTAGCAAGTAATTAACTGATGCAAAGAGCTCCGTAGGAGCGATATATTAAATAGGGCGGTTGAACACCCTTCGATAAGCTCCGGATGACAATTTCGATTGATTAATTTGGTCAGACTGAGTGCCGAAGCGACGTTGATGAATAGTATGCCGCCGGTTCACAAAATATTTATATAAAAATCAATACAAAACTTCCTGATGAAAAAGCTTATCATTATTCTTTTTACATTTTTTTATTTCAACAATCTAAATTTTGCACAGCAAAAAACTGCAACAATAAAAGAATATTTACAAACCTTCACTACCTATCCCTTCTCCGATCCAAATCCTGTTCCGCTCTTTTCTCCGGTCTATCCATATTTTCGTTATGATGGATTTACAGACAAGCCAATCCAAAAACAATGGAAAGTGGTACAACTGGAAAATGATTATCTCAAAGTGATGATATTGCCCGAGATCGGCGGAAAGATTTGGGCTGCAATAGAGAAATCTACCAACAGGTCATTTATATATTATAATCACTCAGTCAAATTTCGCGATGTTGCGATGCGTGGCCCATGGACAAGCGGTGGAATTGAAGCAAACTATGGTATTATTGGCCATACACCAAATTGCGCTACACCGGTGGACTATGTTACAAAAACAAATGATGATGGCAGTGTAAGCTGTTTTATTGGCGTACTGGATCTGCTTACAAGAACCAACTGGAGAATTGAGATCAATCTTCCAAAAGATAAAGCCTATTTCACAACACAATCATTTTGGTATAATTCAACAGCAGAGGAACAGCCCTATTATCATTGGATGAATACAGGTATTAAAGCGAAAGGAAATCTGGAGTTCATTTATCCCGGTAACCGGTATATAGGACATGAAGGTGAATATTCGGATTGGCCGGTTAATAAAAGCAATGGGAAAAAGATTTCTTTTTATGAGCAAAATAATTTTGGCGGATATAAATCCTATCACGTATTCGGAAAGTATACTGATTTTTTTGGAGGCTATTGGCATGATGATGATTTTGGTATGGCGCGATATTCTACGCATGACGATAAAGCCGGAAAAAAAATTTGGATATGGGGTTTATCAGGACAGGGAATGATCTGGGAAAATTTATTAACTGATACAGATGGCCAGTATGTAGAAGTGCAATCAGGAAGATTGTTTAATCAAAGTGCGCCGGGCAGCAGCTTTACGCCGTTCAAGCATCGCAGTTTTGCTCCCTATGCTACGGATACCTGGAAAGAATATTGGTTTCCTGTATTACAAACAAAAGGTTTTGTTGAGGCCAATGAATATGGCGCTCTAAATACGAAATATGAAAATGGCTGGTTGAAAATATTCTTTTCTCCAATTCAGCCTATCAGTGACACTTTCAAAATAAAAGATCACGAAAAAATTATTTACGCTAAACAAGTGCAGCTATCTCCACTAAAAGTTTTTGTCGATTCAATAAAAGCAGACGTTGAT
>DATBFI010000401.1:0-11308 GCA_036558585.1 Chitinophagaceae bacterium | reverse complement strand
TAATCACTTGCTGATAAATTTATCGGTTAGAGATTCCATAAATGCGATAACTTCTTTTTTTTCTTTTTCTGTTAAATTGAGCGGGGTGGGCAAAAGCGTTTGTTGTGGCACATTTAATCCGAGACCTTCGCCACCACCTTTATTATAAAAATCCATCAAGGTGTCCAGCGAATAAAATGCGCCGTTGTGCATATATGGTCCGGTGACTGCAGCGTTTCTCACCGTTGGAGTTTTGAAGGCGCCTTTGTACTGTGTTACGGGTATTATCTTGAACCGGCCCTGGTCAGTGTCCAAAACGGGTTTGGTAAAATTTTCGCTTAATGTCGTCCCGGTTACTTCAAATTCCGTTGCGATGTACGCCGGTGGCAGCAGACCGTTAAACACCGGTGCAAAATGACATTTGCCACAACCTGCCTTCCCCATGAACAAATTAAATCCCGCTTGCTGCGAAGCTGTTAGGGCTTTATAATTGCCTTTCAGATATTCATCAAATGGGGAAGAAAATGGTGCTAATGAGCGAACATAAGCACTGAGCGCAGAGGCGACATGGGCCAGAGTAATTCCCGGATCATTGGGCCAGCCTTTTTTAAAAGCAGTAACGTAAGCGGTATCTTTTTGAAGTCTTTCAGTGATGATCTCTTCAGAGGAGCCCATTTCCCTATCGTTTTTTAAAACGGTTTTCACCTGCTCATCTATACTGCTGACTCCGCCGTCCCAAAATTGCATGTACTGCATGCCGGCGTATAACAGGCTCGGCGTATTACGTGCCAACGAATCTGGACCATTGAGTGTGCGATTGTGGGTTAGACCATCGGTAAAATATGAGTTTGAATTATGGCAACTTGCACAGGAACGTTGAAAGTTTTGGGACAATGCCTTTTCACTAAACAATTTTCGTCCTAGTGCCGTCAAAGCCTCGTTGTTGGCATTCGCGGAATGCGGAAAAGCGCCGCGCGAAAGAGCGTTAGCCGCAAACAGATTATCCGCAGTGTTATCGAGAGCTGTGTAAAAGCTAAAAGATCCCTCAGACCTTTTCATTAATCGCCGCAAAAGATTTTGCAAGGGCAAGGCCGACTCGGTCAGGAAATGAAGTCGATCAAACGAATTGAAACCACTGTCTTTGCTAAATAATTTTTTTCCCTGGTTGAATATGTTTAGCGCACTTTCTTTTTCAGCCCCATCTTTACAAAATGGCAAACACGCCACTTCAATAGAACTATAGGATTCATACGCTTCCGCGATTCCCGTTTTTAATTCCGGTGCATCAAATCCTGTAACATACAGAGTAATGATGCGAATTAGCTCAAGATCAAGGCTCTGAAGAAAAGCGACATCAGTTGTATTCAGTTGATCAACCAGGGGCAATACTTTTTGAATCGTGCTCAGCATTATTCCTGTCTGCGTCGCATAATCCTGTAAATGCGACCAGGGATCAGCGCTGTAAAGCAAGGACTCAACTACCTGCAGTCCATAAGGTAGAGTAACCTCGTCTTCCTCAGGGTCCGGGGCCGGCGGTGCATTACATATTGCTGCTTCATGGGGAAAATAGTATTCCAGGAGGTAAGAGATTTTTTTATATTGAAGACGGCAATCTGCCAGCTTTTTTTTTGCTTCGATTAGTGTAGAACTATCTTTTGGGTTGAGCGTCGCAAGGCTTCTCTGTAATTCTCCAAGTGATTTGATAAACCCGGGGCATTTTGTCTGAACCCACTCCGTTCCGGCTTTTTTAGGGTCAGAGGAAGTTGGCGGCTGCCAGGCATTCATCAATACACCTCCTATACAGAAAATTATCAGCAAGTTTCCAGTTCGTTTCATTAGTTGTTGATCCTATTAAAGTTTTGATAACAAATCCTTTCCTGGCTTCTGCCCGGCTAACTGACCGCCGTCTGCCACAAACACCTGCCCTGTAATAAATGCACTTTCAGCGCTGGCAAGAAAAAGAAACAGCGGAGCGATCATTTCCGGTGTACCTGCGATATTCATTGGAATATAGCGGTCAATAAATGCAGCCGTAAACTCCGGAGGGTCTATCTCCTTCGACATCGGAGTTTCTATATACCCCGGGCATACTGCGTTAACCCTGATTCCCAAATGAGCCAATTCAAGGGCCATTGTCTTGGTTAAGAGAATGACACCCGCTTTCGAAGCATTATAATGAGCATAACCGAATTCCCCGTCAAGACCATTTTTGCTTGACATGTTTACAACCACTCCACTTTTTCTTTCAGCCATGTATTTGCAAACACATTGTGACATGAAAAATATGCCTGAAAGATTTGTGTCAATTATTTTTCGCCATTCACTTTCTGTAATTTTTAGGAAAGGGGTCTCAACAGCTATCCCTGCATTGTTTATGAGAACGTCAATGGCTTGCCTGTCTTCTGCCTTTGCAACGGCCTCTTTTACCGAGCTGAAGTTGGAAATATCTACTCCATCAGTAAATACTGTTTTGGCGATCTGCTTCAATTCGGAGTAAGTTTTTTCAAGGTTTTCCTTGTTGTTATCAAAGATTGACAGCACTGCATCTTCCTTTGCAAATTCATAAGCTATTGCGAGACCGATACCTCTTGCACCGCCTGTAATTAAAACATGCTTGCCTGCAAAACGCTTGTTCCTGTCCATAATTTCCATTTCTGTAAAAATAAAATTTTTGTTTACAAAATATGCTTATTATTGTACACTTTTTTTAAGCGGGAATTGACTTATTTGCCTATGGAGATCTTGTGATCTTCTCCTATCCCGCATCAGGTTTGTCTTGATAATCAAACAAGTTTTTTGGGCCTCAATGAATTCTTCGATTAAAAAAAAATATTATTCGTGGTTCGCACTGTTTGCCTGCAATCTTATGTGGTCTTTGCAGTTCACTTGCATTAAGCTTGTCCAGGATCAGGTAGGCGCCTTCAGCACCGTGTTTATTCCTATGTCGTTAGCCACACTTTTTATGTTACCGTTTGTTTTTAAGGACATAAAAAGAAATAAGAAACGCAAATTAAGTGATCTGAAAATATTTGCCTTGCTTGCAGTATTGGGCCAGTTTCCCGCACAGGTGCTAATGACGGTGGGCACTCAACAGTCAACAGCAAGCAATGCCGCAATCATCAATCTTACACTTCCGATCGTATCAGCTTTGCTGGCAGTAATGCTTTTAAAAGAAAGAATGAACTCATTGCGCTGGGTTTGTTTTGCCGTTGCAATTATCGGCGTTGTGCTGTGCTCTGTAAAGGATCTTCTTGGAGTAAATCTTAACATTCAATACCTGGTGGGTAATTTACTCATTTTTACTGGTGTTCTCGGCAGCGGATTATATAACACTATTTGCAAAAAAATCTCGGCAGACTACACCGAAATAGAAATGCTGTTTTACACATATATTTTCATGGTAGTCCTCCTGGCGCCATTGGTATGGACATATGAGCGAAGTCAGGTTGCCAACTTGCCAAATTTTACAGGACAAACATGGACTGGCCTTATCCTGCTGACGGTGTTTCATAACTTTTTGTCCATGATCCTCTTTTTTACCGCTTTAAAAAAGCTCGAAGCTATTCAAGTGGCGTTGTCCAATTTCCTGATCGCTTTTTTTGCCCTACCCATTGCGGCTATATGGCTTGGAGAAACCTTAAATTTTATGGCGGTCATGGGAGGGCTTATGGTAATGGTGAGTACTCTTGCGATTACAGTTTGGGAATATCGACAAGCGAAGCCTAAAGAAATTAAAGAACAGCAATTGGAGAGCCATTTTCCTTCTTAATTTAAAATCGTCCAAAATGAAAAAGCCAAAAAATCGTAAATGGTTTTGGAATGCAACCAAGACGGGTCTTTTCCATAAAGACGTTTTGCGTTTCTCAGGCATTAGAATTGATGATTATCATGGTAGCCCGTAAATCGTATTGCTAATACCTGCGCGGCTGGACCATTGCAATATAAGCCTGCGCCGGTATAGTACAGGTATAGTATAGTAGCCTCGTTCATTGCCTGTAATGTATTCGATTTTTCCTCTTTCTTTCAAACTATAAAAACCGCTTGCTTATGCTCCGATATAAAAACACTTCTTTAAAAATTTTATTTGCAGTTTTTGTTGTTGCTTCTACTTGCTCTAATATTTATGCCCAGGAAAAAGTTACGGTTTCGGGCAGGGTTACTGATTCGAGTAATAATGCTGTGGCCGCTAATGTAAGTATTGCATTAAAAGGAACCAAAACAGGTACAGTTACTGATATTAATGGCAGCTTTAAAATTTCTGTGCCAAAGGGTGCAGTTCTTGTAATTACCTCGGTAAATTATGTATCGAAAGAGGTCATGGTAAGCGACCAGTCATTTTTGAATATTTCTTTAGTTCCCAAATCAGCGGAATTGAATGAAGTTGTGGTGATCGGCTATGGTGTTCGAAAGAAAAAAGATATCACAGGGGCAGTATCAACCATTTCATCAAAAGATATTGAGAAAAGCACTTCTATGACGCCGGAGTTAGCGCTGCAGGGACGAGCTCCGGGTGTATTTGTCGAAAGCGGTGGGGGAGAGCCGCAGGCGCGACCAACAATAAGAATAAGAGGTGTAAATACTTTCGGTTATTCTGAACCGCTATATGTGGTTGATGGAGTACCGATTTATGAAGGAGGTGCAGGTGTAACAACCGGAGCCGTTGGAGATATCCGATCGCCGGTAAATGTTTTTTCTCTTATCGATCCGAATGATATTGAATCTATCTCCGTATTGAAAGATGCTTCAGCCGCTGCAATATATGGTGTCAGAGCCTCTAACGGCGTTATCCTGATAACAACAAAAAGAGGCAAAGCTGGGAGACCACGAGTTGAAGTAAACGCATCTTACGCTGTGCAAAACATTCCTAAAACAATCGATGTTTTAAACACACAACAATACTATGATTTAGTGACAGAAGCTTACAACAATAACCCCGACATGGATAACGGAAACGTTATTCCCATGGGTCAAAAGTTTGGTGCATTTTATGATCCCAACAGTACCCAATATGCAGCGAACGGTCCTACATATGATTGGCAACAGGAGTTATTGAATAAAAATGCTCCGATTCAGAATTACAGTGCAAAAGTATCGGGTGGCAGTGAGGGCTTCACCTACTATTTTTCCGCCGGGTACACAAAAACAGAGAGTCCCTTAAAAGGAAACGAGCTTGAACGATATTCTATAGCGACAAACATCGACTCTAAAATTTCAAAGTTCCTTTCAGCAGGCTTATCACTAAGGTTAATACAGGAAAACTCCTTGTATAATACACAAGCCGATATCCCTACAATGATGTCAACCATTCCGTATCAGCCTTTTTTTGACCCATCTGATCCCACAGGGTTTGCGCCGGCTGCAGCAGGAAGTTTTGTTCCTAATCCTGATTATGATCCTAACCTGCTTAACCCCGGAGCGCCTTATAACTTTGCAGAAGGCGATCCTACATTGGTGTGGGGACCGCAAACGCGTTTTAATGTGTTTGCCTTCCAGGCTTTGAATAGTACGAATTATGATCTCTACAATGTTCTCGGTAACGGGTATATACAAATAGAGCCGATCACAGGATTGAAAATAAAGGGCTCTCTTGGGGGTAGTTACTATTTCAATCTTCGCAGGCAATGGGGTGCTTTCGACGAATGGCGGTTTTCACAAACACCCGAGAATCCTTACGCTGGGCAAGATGGAAATTCAAAAGGTACCTATGGAGAACGACAGGGAAGAACGCAAAATCTAAATAAAGAAATCACGGTAAGTTACAATCACACCTTTGCGAAAGAGCATAATATTGATTTCATTGGCGGAGCTTCAGAACAATTTGCAAGATGGTATGTGTCTGATTTGAGCGGGCAAGTGAATTACAGTGATCCACAATTCAGAGGCATCAGCAATCAGCCTCCGTACACCCAGGGCTTTGCAGGTATTCAGCAGGAAGATGACCTGATCGGTTATTTTGCACGGTTAAGCTATAAATACAAAGAAAAATATTATCTCGACGCAACCTTTCGTTATGACGGATCTTCCAGATTAGCGCCCGGTCATAAATGGGACAAGTTCCCATCGTTTGCGGCAGCATGGCGCATCAGTTCTGAAGACTTTTTTCCTAAAACAGATTTTATAAATGATTTAAAACTGAGGGGCGGCTGGGGTAAATTAGGGAATTATCAGTCTGCGGGCTACTATGAATTTATTTCACGAATTTCCCTCACTCCGGATTATCCGTTAGGTTCGGGAAATGGCGATCCTTTCGGAACACAATACCAGGCAGCCGCATTACCAGGATTTCCCAACACTGCGCTTACATGGGAAAAAGTAAAAACAACAAGCGCCGGATTTGATGCGCAACTATTCAATAATCATGTCTCTCTAACGGCTGAGTATTACAATAAGATCACTTACGGTATTATTCAATCTGTTTCGCTTCCTCCTAACACGGGTATTCAAGATCCTGCTGACTTGAACGTTGCGGAAGTTCGAAACAGAGGAATTGAAATTGATGCGGGTTATAATGCAAAACTCGGCCCTGTAAATTTCACTGTATCTGGAAATATTACTACGGTAAGTAACAAAGTTGTAAAATTATACGGGGGCACTCCATTGGGCGATGAAATGGGAAGAATTGAAGAAGGATATTCCATGTTCTACCTCTGGGGCTATAAAGTTGGTGGCATTTTTCAATCACAGGCTGATATTGATGCATGGCGACAAACACATGCTGACGTGAACATAGGACAAGATCTGTCTAATTCGTCGAATGGAATCCAGTACAAGCCAGGTGACATGTATTTCCAGGATGTTCATGGAAATCCAAGAGACGCAAAAGAAAGATATAGTCCTTTACCTGACAGCCTCATTAATGGTAACGACAGAACCTATCTCGGTAAAACGATTCCTGGTTATTACTATGGGTTAAATATAGGTGCAAATTGGAAAGGTATCGACATTTCGATATTCTTCCAGGGTGTGGGTGATGTTCAAAAATATAATAGTGTAAGAGCCGGACTTGAGTCCATGTCAAGTCTCGCAAACCAATGGACAACAACGCTTGACAGGTGGACACCTGATCATCATTCCACTTCAACGCCAAGAGCCGTATATGGCGACCCTGCCCAGGCAGCAAGGATCTCAGACCGTTTTGTAGAAGATGCAAGTTACCTGCGATTGAAAAATTTGCAAATAGGCTACAGCATTCCTAAAAAGTTTTTAAACGATCTTGGTTTCATACAAAATCTTCATATTTATGGAGCCGCAGTGAATTTGTTCACGATTACGCCTTACACAGGTCTTGATCCCGAGAATGATTTTATTCCACCTACACAACAATTTCTTTTTGGAGTAAATGCAACATTCTAATAAAACATCACAAAAAAAAATGTTTATGAAATCATTACTGATAAAAATTACAGCAGCGTTGTTCATTTCAGCAGCTCTGTTATTTTATGCATGCAATAAAGGAAACCTGGATTTGCTTCCGCACGGCCCCACAGAACAATCTTATTTCACGCAGGAAACAGATTTTACCAAGGCCGTGTTTGGTGTTTACGCAAAAATGACCGATCTGTTTTGGTATAACGGATGTCAAACCTGCTCTACCATTCCCATTTTTTTATTACCGGGCGATGATATCACCACAAATGAGTCAGGTGAAGAATTCGAGATATTTGGAAACATTCAACCGAGTAGTGACAGGGTAGATTATTTTTACAAAACATGGTACCAGATGGTTGCCAGGGCAAATGTTGTTTTGGAAAAAATACAGGAAGTGCCCGATGGTGTTTACGTAACTCCTGATTTGAAAGAATACCACAAGGGAGAAGCATTATTTTTAAGAGGATATGCATTCTTTATGTTGTGGAATTACTTCGGAACTTCTCCCCTGGATACCGCACGTGTAATTTCATCTGATCAATTTACGCCGCCAGGCACATCAGGAACACAATTGCTTGACCAGGCAATCACTGATCTTACCGAGGCTGCATTACTTTTACCAATAGCCTGGGATGAGGCCGATCGTGGTCGTGTAACACAAAACTCCGCAAATGGAATGCTGGGTAAGGCGCTTGTATTCCGCGCTTCGGCAACGAATAACGCGGCTGATTATACGACTGCTATTGCGGCGTTCAATAAGCTCAATGGCGTAAGCCTTGTATCAAATTTCGGTGACAACTTTGCTTTTGATGCTGAGAATAACAGTGAATCTCTTTTTGAATTCCAGGCATCACAAGCATTTGCTGTCGACAATGTGTGGCTATCAAATGATTTCGATAACGCCGTTGGCGCACTCTCTGCTTTTTGGGGATACTACGACAACAACTATGCGTTGTTTGGCTACTCGCCTTTTTTTGCCACAAAAAAGTTGGCAAATGCATTCAATCCAGACGATCCGCGCCTTCCCCTTACCTTAGATCCGGCAGACAGAACGGTAAAAAAATATGTGTTGCGGGATAAACTCGATCAGCCAGGTGTTGGTTCTGTAAACAATCCGCGCCTGCTTCGCTATGCAGATGTGCTTTTGTTGAAAGCAGAAGCAACGCTGCAATCAGGCGGTTCAACTTCTGAAGCAATCGGTCTGATCAACCAGGTAAGAACACGTGCAAGAAATATGGGTGGTGGTTCAGAACCTGCAAACTATTCTACTGCACAAACAGATAAGGCCACAATCATGAGCTGGATTATCAATGAAAGATTCCTTGAACTTGCAGGCGAAGGACAAAGGTGGATCGATTTGAAAAGATGGCAAATGGAAGGAGTCATCAATCTTGATAATAGTTTTTTCAGTTCGAATGTAAACACTATGTCATTTAGTTTGCCAAAGAGTTTATTGCTGCCGATTCCCAATAGTGAGATCGATGTAAATCCAAATGTTCAGCAAAATGCAGGTTATTAATAAAGCAGTTCGTCTTAATAAGCGGTTGTCGCCTTCGAGTCGTTGAGGAGTTTCGACTTGCTAATAAAAGTTGACAAGCAATTTAATGGTGAAAGGGTGCGACAGATGTTCAATAAAATGGCGGGAACCAAGTTCATATTTTTTTTGTAAACCGCTATTGAAAATAAATTGAACATTATACTAATGAACTTAATGATTTTTTATGATACCAGCTTTTGTATTTCATAGCATCATTGTTGCGTTGCAATCACTTCATCTGCACTGCAAATGGCATCAATTAAAAAATTATGTTGCTTAAGTTCATTTTGCACAGAATTTCTTCTTTAGAGAGTCTTGCGTTGAACCACGTGTACTGCTAATTTTGTAAAGCATCAATGAAAACTGCTTTAATGAAAAGTACTTTTTTGTCTCTCGCATTATTACTTTCTCTTGCCGCCTGCTCTAAAAAACCAAATACGCCTGCAGCGAATAATCATGCTCCGCTTGCAACACTGGCATCTACTATTACAAGTGCCGATCCGTTTATCGTTAATTTTATTGTAACTGCATCAGACGAGGACGGCGATGCGCTAACGTATAGCTGGGATTTCGGCGACGGAACTACAAAACAGGGAACTGACAAGGAAACACATACTTACGATATTAATAAAACTTATACCGCAAAAGTTTCCGTAAGTGATGGAAAAGCAAGCCCTGTAATGGTTTCAGTCCCTGTCAATACTACAGTTACGGAAATTTCAATAGACGTCTCCGTGCATTATCAAACAATGGAAGGTTTTGGTGGGTTTGGTGCACAGGATGTTTACTGGAGTAGCGGACCTTTTACAAGTCCCACTTTTGTAAATACTTTAATAAACGATCTTGGTCTTACTATTTTGCGCGATAATGTTCCTACAGATTTTGAAGACGTGAATGATGACAGCGATCTGCACACAACAGATCTTTCAAAATTTCATCACAATTCTTTGAATGATCATTTCAAATATTTGAAAGATATGAAAGCGGCAGGATTAAATAAATTGATCGTAAGTATCTGGAGCGCGCCTGCATGGATGAAGACAAACAATAATGTAAACGGAAAAAAAGCAGATGCACCTGCATACAATCCAAATCCCACTTCCCGGGATAATCAGTTGCGCACAGACATGTATGAAGAATTTGCGGAACGTTGTGTTGCTTATATAAAAATTATTAAACAGGAAACCGGCATAGATGTGTATGCGATGAGTTTGCAAAACGAACCGCGTTTTACGGAACCTTATGAATCATGTGTTTTCAACGGGGACGCGTTGCGCGACCTCATAAAAGTTGTTGGCAAAAGATTCAAAGATGATAACATCACTGCGAATATCTTCATGCCGGAAGATATCGGTTATCTTGATGGTGTGTCAGCAATGGTACAGCCAACCTTAAATGATGCCGAAGCACGTTCATACACTAATATTATTGCTGTGCATGGTTACGCATTTGATGGCGTTACAGCGAATTCGCCCGATGCGCAAACATGGCAAACGATGTACAGTTGGGGAGCCGCTTATGGAATGCCGTTGTGGATGACAGAAACGTCGGGTTTCAGCAATGATATGAAAGGTGCAACAGATCTTGCGAAAGCCATGTACACCGCCATTACATTTGGCAATGTTTCAGCGTGGTTGCACTGGCAGTTGAGTCAACAAACTCTGGATACCTATTCATTAATGTCATCATCAGGAATAAAAAGTAAAAGATATTTTGCTTCAAAAAATTTTTACCGTTATGTAAGGCCGCGAGATTTGAGAATAAAATCTTCTGCTCCTGATGGCACGAATATCTATCCGCTTGCCTTTACGAATGATACTGCAAAAACAACTGCAGTTATTTTGATCAATGACAGTGCAGAAAGTCGTGCAATCAAAATACGCGCTGCTTCGTTGCCATTGCAGTTTGCGATGTATGTGACTTCGCCAACGGATGATTGCAAAGATTACGGTACGGTTAATGCAACTAACGGAATTTTATTGCCTGCGAATTCAATTGTTACGTTGTATAAAAAGAACTAAAAATGAGGTTTAAAATTTTCTTTTTTGTATTTATTCTTATTTCAATAAATAATTTTCTGATAGCGCAGAAAGCGACTGACATGGAGTTGTTCTCTAATAAAAATTTTCCAGGCTCATCCAATTATTCGCAAATTACTTCGGCGCAACCTTTGGAAGAATTGGCGTTGTTAAATGCCAAAGGAAATACAATAAAAGTTTTTGACGGAAACAACAACGAATATTTTTCATCAGCAATAAAACAAATTACCACATTCACTGTTGGCGGTGCGCTGGGAACGCACACGATTCGTGTATATGATGGCAGCAAAAAAGTTATTGACAGCCTGAGATTCAATGTTGATGCAAAAACAAACATTGATGACAATGGTTATTATAAACAAATGTTTGATTTATTTTACCGCGG
>DATBFI010000400.1:0-8542 GCA_036558585.1 Chitinophagaceae bacterium | reverse complement strand
ATTGGTGGTTTTAATGAATGGAAAAATATTGATCTTGTAAAGCTGCTGTGCAAATTAATGGACGAAAAATTGGGGAGACCTGAAGGAGAAAGTGAAAAATTAATTACATATGTAACTGACCGACCAGGCCACGATCTTCGTTATGCAATCGATGCTTCAAAAATCAATCGTGAACTGGGCTGGTACCCGTCAGTTACTTTTGAAGAGGGGCTAAGCAAAACGATAGATTGGTATCTTGCCAATAAAGAATGGTTACAACATGTAACAAGCGGCGATTACCAAAAATATTATAAGAAACAATATGCAGAGCGGTAATTTAGAAATGTTTAAATCTGCAAATGTGAAACAGAGGATAATGGTATGAGGTAAATTTTCTCATAAACTCTAAACTTGAACTATTTGTCGAATAAAATTCAGTTGCACAAGTGTGCGACGCAACTTGGTCTGATAATAGCGAAAAAGCTTGGCCCACAAGAAAAATAAAACTCACCGGATACATGCAAATTGAAACAACTCCACTACAGGAATGTTATATTATTCATGATACGATTTTTAAAGATAGCCGTGGTTATTTTTTCGAGTGCTTCAATCAAAAGGAATTTGCAGCACTTACAGGTATTGATGTAAATTTTGTACAGGATAACCAGTCTCGCTCGTCTAAAGGAGTGCTCCGTGGTTTACATTTTCAACGAGGGGAATTTGCTCAGGCAAAATTGGTAAGAGTATTACAGGGCAGTGTGCTTGATGTGGCTGTTGACATAAGAAAAAATTCTCCTACTTTCGGGCAATATTTTGCGCTGGAATTATCAGGAACGTCGGCAACACAATTGTATATCCCGCGTGGATTTGCCCACGGTTTTGTTGTGTTGAGCAATCAGGCGGTATTTTTTTATAAGTGTGATAATTATTACAATAAGCAGGCTGAAAGTGGTATTATGTATAATGATCCATCCTTCAACATTGACTGGCGTTTAACCGATGAAAAAATAATACTAAGTGACAAGGACAAAAATAATCCGTTATTAAAAGATATTTTGCATACCCTTTAAGATGAAAGGAATTATACTCGCCGGCGGCTCCGGTACGCGCTTATACCCTATCACGAAAGCAATCAGTAAGCAGATAATGCCTGTGTATGATAAGCCGATGATCTATTATCCGTTATCGGTACTCATGCTTGCCGGTATTCGGGAGATACTAATAATTACAACTCCCGAAGATGCATCGCAATTTCAACGATTGTTGGGCGACGGAAGTTCGGTGGGTTGTTCTTTCTCTTACGCTGTTCAGTATAAGCCCAATGGATTGGCGCAGGCATTCGTGATCGGTGAAGGTTTTGTCGGCTCAGAAAAAGTTGCACTGATATTAGGTGATAATATTTTTTATGGTTCTGGTTTGAGCAAACTGGTTCAATCTTTTAATGAAGTGGATGGAGCTGCAATTTTCGCCTATGAAGTGAATGACCCTGAAAGATATGGAGTAGTTGAGTTTGACGAAAACTTCAAAGCAATATCGATAGAAGAAAAACCAAAACAGCCAAAATCAAATTATGCTGTTCCGGGTCTATATTTTTATGATAATGAAGTAGTGAACGTCGCCAAAAATATTAAGCCTTCGGCACGGGGTGAATACGAGATCACCGATATAAATAAAGTATATCTTGAACAAAAAAAATTGCAGGTCGGCGTCATGAACCGTGGTATTGCCTGGCTCGATACAGGCACATTTGAGTCATTAAGCGATGCGAGTGAATTTGTTCGTGTAATAGAAAAAAGACAGGGATATAAAATTGGCTGCATAGAAGAGGTAGCATATCGCATGAACTATATAAACAGGGAGCAATTAATTAATCTTGCCAGCCAATATGATAAAAGCGGATATGGAGAATACCTGCGTAAAATAAAAATGCTAAGTGAACAATAATTTAGGAACCGCTAATTATTAAAATCTTCTCTTTTACTGACCTCACTAAACTTTTAACTAATTTTCCATTCCGCTATTGCATTCAGCAATTCAAATCTCAAAAAGAAATTTTAGACTTTTTTTTAATTATTGAAAAACGGTAACGGACTTCAGGCTTTTGTTTCCTAATCTCAGATATAATGCAGCCAGACCGAATTGGTTTTTAGTATTGCATACTTTAATCTCACGTCTTCAAGCCAATGGCATAAAAATTTCAGATACTTCATTATGCAAACACAAAAATTTACCAATCATCTTATTGATGAAACCAGTCCATACCTCTTGCAGCATGCACATAATCCTGTTGAGTGGTATCCGTGGAGCGAAGAAGCTTTGCAGAGAGCAAAGAATGAAGATAAACCAATATTAGTCAGTATTGGTTATTCTGCCTGCCATTGGTGTCATGTAATGGAAAAAGAAAGTTTTGAAGACGAAGCCACTGCTCAACTAATGAATAAGTACTTTATCAATATTAAAATTGACAGGGAAGAAAGACCCGATCTTGATCATATTTATATGGATGCTGTCCAGGCTATGACCGGCAGTGGCGGATGGCCATTAAATGTTTTTTTAACTCCCGGTGCAAAACCTTTTTATGGAGGAACATATTTTCCCCCTGTAAGGGCATATAATCATTTGAGCTGGAAAGAAACTTTGCAGGCGGTACATGAAGCATACAGTAATCGCAGGGCTGAAGTCGATGCCCAGGCGCAAAACCTTACTGAACATATTATTACCGCTAATTCATTTGGCATATCAAAGCATGGAGAGAAAGAATCAACAGCCATTTTTTCAAATGAAGATCTGGAGAAGATGGCTGATAACATATTGAACTCAGCGGATACCTCATGGGGTGGATTTGGAAGAGCGCCCAAATTTCCTCAAACGTTCGTTATTCAATATCTGTTGAGACACTATCACTTTACAAATCATGAGCCCTCTCTAAAACAGGCATTGTTAAGTCTTGACAAAATGATAGGAGGTGGAATTTATGATCAGCTTGGTGGCGGCTTTGCCCGTTATAGCACCGATGAAAAATGGCTTGCGCCTCACTTTGAAAAAATGTTGTATGACAATGCATTACTTATAAATGTACTGGCAGAAGCATATCAGCTAACCCATAATGAGCTATATGCTCGGGTAATAAAAGAAACAATTCATTTTGTGCAGGAAGAATTATCCTCACGAGAGGGAGGTTTTTACAGTGCTTTAGATGCGGACAGCGAGGGAATTGAAGGAAAATATTATGTATGGAGTAAAGAGGAAATAGAAATTCTTTTAAAAGAAGATGCTGACATTTTTTGTAAAGTGTATAATGTTTCAGAAACTGGTAACTGGTCCGAAGGGATTTCCTTGGAGGAGCATACAAACATTCTTTGGTTACCCAAATCAATAAAAGAATGGGCAGAAGGCTTATCAATGGATGAGCATCTCTTAAGCAAAAAACTTGACACCTGGAAAAAAGAGTTATTAAAGCAGAGAAAAAAACGTGTCAGGCCATTGCTTGATGACAAGATCATATTAGGGTGGAATGCATTAATGATAACCGCGTGCTGCAAAGCTTATGCAGCAACTGGAAGCAGTGTATGTTTGGAAATGGCCCTGAAAAATATTTCTTTTCTCAAAGAAAACTTTTGTGACAATAACGGTATATGGCATCACACGTGGAAAGAAGGAAAGGCAAAATATCCTGCTTTTCTCGATGATTATGCCTTTTTGATACACGCGTATATTCATTTGCAGGAAGTAACCGGTAACAGTGAGTTTCTGATCACAGCAAAAAAACTCTCAGAAAAGGTGCTAAAATTATTTGCGGACAGCGAGACTAATTTTTTTTGGTACACCAGCTTGAAACAGAAAGATGTTATTGTGAGAAAAAAAGAAATATACGATGGTGCTGTTCCCTCGGGTAATGCTGTAATGGCTTTAAACCTCTTGTATTTATCAGTTGTGTTTGATATTCCGGCATGGAGAACCAAAACCGAAATGATGCTGCAATCTTTACACAGCGCAATTATAAACTATCCAACTTCGTTTGGTGTATGGGCTGCATGTATGCAGCAGGTGATCACAGGAATAAATGAGATTGCTGTAACGGGTGCGGCAGCAATAAACTTACTATTAAAGGTAAACGGCTTGTTTATTCCAAATAAAGTGATTCAAACTGCAACGACACCATCTGAGTCATTTCCTTTGTTAAAGGGAAAATTAACCAGCGTAAATAAGAATTTAATATACGTGTGCAAAGATTATTCATGCATGCAACCGGTAGAAACCGTGGAAGAACTGGTTTTGTTACTCAAAAAATAAAATTGTACAATAACCTAAAATGATTTGCGTTAATACATTTTACCGAGATACTGTTTATGATGATTATCATCACAAACAGTTAATCAATGGAAAATTGAACGATTTAATTTAATGATTACATTTGCTCAATTCCCAATAATATAAATATAAATGAATACCCGATTCTTAACAATTTCCGTGCTTACCATTTTTGTGCTGGGTTCAGTGAGTTGTTTTAAAAAAGGTAAGGTAAAAGGAATGCCTGACGACGGCCAACTTCACGGTGTATCGCCAAGTGCCCGTAGCAGCATGGGTAAACCGACAGGTATGGTTTATATCCCTCCAGGCACATTTCATATGGGGCCAAGCGATGAGGATATAAATTATAATTTCACTGCCCGCAACAGGGAAATATCCATTATGGGCTTTTGGATGGACGCCACAGAGATCACAAATAATGAATACCGTCAATTTTTGTTATGGACAAGAGATTCACTTGCAGCGGTGCAACTGGGTTATTTCAAACAAACCAATGATGGAGATACCGCTATTGATTGGAAAAAGACTGCGACTATTAAATGGGGTGACAAGGGTACTCTGGAAAAGTTGAGTCCTTTAATGCTTACGCCTGATAATCGTTTGTATGGCAAAATGGAAATTGATCCTGATAAAATAGTTTATAATGTGCAGGGCTTTGATTTGAAAGAAGCGGCAAAATTAGAAAATAGGGGCAGGCCAAGAAAAGATTTTATTTATCGCTATAACCAAGCAGTATATCCAGATACTTTATGTTGGATGAGAGACTTTTCTTATTCATATAATGAGCCCATGACAAAGCGTTATTTTTCGCACCCTTCATTTGGAAATTATCCGGTGGTTGGTGTGAGCTGGAAGCAGGCAGTAGCATTCTGTCATTGGAGAACAAGGTATCTTAATATGTGGCTCATTAAAAATAAGAAAGCTATGGAGAGTGATTTCCGTCTGCCTACAGAGGCGGAATGGGAATATGCAGCACGTGGCGGCAGAAGTCAATCAATGTTCCCCTGGGGTAACTATTACCTCCGTAACAAAAAGGGTTGTTTACTAGCCAATTTCAAACCAGGTCGCGGTAACTATGTAGAAGACGGAGGATTTTATACTGTACGGGCTGATGCTTATTGGCCAAACGATTTTGGTTTATACAACATGTCGGGGAATGTTTCAGAATGGACTTCATCTCTTTTTTATGAAAGCGCTTACAATTTTGTACATGATATGAATCCTGATATAAGGTGGAATGCACTGGATTCAGATCCCCCGCGAATGAAACGCAAGGTAGTGCGCGGAGGAAGTTGGAAGGATGTGGGTTACTTTCTTCAAACAAGTACACGGCAATATGAGTACCAGGATACCGCAAAATCTTATATAGGCTTTCGTTGCGTAATCGATTTGCCGGCTCAACTTCGTAAAAAATAATTTTATTGTTCAGTCGTTATAATAAAAAATTCAGACTAAAAGTTTTTATTCAATCATTTAATCATTTAAAAAAGTAAAAAAATTATGGCAGCCGCTATCCCTCCTAAAGTAAGCAGAATCGTTGACATTTTTGTATCCATTGCAGCAGCAGTGGTAATTGTTGGCGCTTTATTTAAACTCGAGCATTGGAAAGGTGCAGATATGATGTTAATCATTGGCTTAGGCACAGAAGCCCTGGTATTCACAGTATATGGATTATTATATTTACGATATCCCGCAATTGATGATCACCAGGTAAAATTGGCAGGTGCAGATACTACTGCTGGTAATCCTGCTTTGAAAACAATGGAAAAAATGTTACAGGAAGCCGATATTACTCCGGCTAATCTCACCCGTTTAAGCTCCGGTTTCCAAAAATTAGGTACTACTGTTGAAAAAATGAGTGAAATAAGTGATGTGGTTGCTGCTACCGGTGATTATACACAAAAAACAAAAGATGCGGCAAAAGCACTTACTGCGGTGAGTGATGCATATTCCAAAGCGGCAAATTCTGCTACAGCATTTAATAATGCTTCAGAAGGAGCAAAGATTTTTCATGACCAGGTGCAGGTGATCACCAAAAATCTTTCATCATTAAATACAATTTATGAATTGGAACTTCAGGAAAGCAACAACCATTTAAAGGCACTGAACCAGTTCTATGGTAAACTTGCTGAAACATCTAAAGCTATGGTAAGTACTGTTGATGACGCGCATAGGGCAAAAGAGCAAATAATAATGTTGGCAACTAATCTAAACAGGCTGAACCAGATCTATGGTAATATGATAGGCGCAATGCAGGGGAAATAAAACAAAAGGAGTATAAATATTTTTTAACCAAATAAAAACATCACCACCAATACCTAAAATTTAAAACCTAAAACTTAGAATTGAAATGGCATTACCTAAGGAGCCACGGCAAAAAATGATCAATCTCATGTACCTGGTACTAACGGCGCTGCTGGCGCTCAATGTATCAGCGGAGATATTGAATGCTTTTAAAACAGTTGATAATAGTTTGCATACAGCAAACATGACTATCGATACAAAAAATCAGCAGCTTCTTAGTTCTTTTGAAGAATTAAAAAACGATCCTAAAACTGCTGATCGTGCTAATAAATGGGCTCCCCTTGCATTCGAGGCCCAATCATTATCAAAACAAATGATAGACTATATTGAGGGCTTAAAGCTCGAAATAAAAAAATCAGCAAAAGGTACTCCCCCTGCTTATGAAGATTTTAAGGAGGATGATTTGGAAGGGCCTACAAATGTAATGGCAGATCCCGGAACAAAAGGTAAGGAGCTCTTACAAAAACTTACTGCCTATAAAAATAGTCTTCTTAATATTAGCCCTGACATAAAAGCGGCTTTTCAAAACAACTTGCCTCTTGACCTGGCTACACCACCAAGCAGTGGAGAGATAAAGAAAAGCTGGTCAGATGTATACTTTAACATGGTTCCTGCCATTGCTGGGCTTACTATTCTCAGCAAATTTGAAAATGATATCAAGAACAGCGAGGCCATGATAGTAGATTATTGCCATCAACAGGTAGGCAATGTGAAATTTGTTATCAATACGTATAAACCATTGGTTGGTCAGAGTTCAAACTATTTAATGCCAGGGCAGGAGTTAACCATAACCGCAGGAATTGGTGCTTATAATAGCGAAGCTCAACCAAAAATATCAATTGATGGAGCCAACGTACCACTTAATGCAAATGGCGTGGCAGAATATAAATTTAATGTTGGAGGACCGAGTCCAAATAACACTAAAACAGTTCATATCGTTTATGTTGACCAGACAACAGGTCAGCAGACTTCAGTTGATTACCCGGTTACTTATGCAGTAGGTTCGCCAACGGGAACCAGTGTAAGTGCAGATGACGTTAAAGTATTATATGTTGGATTACAAAACCATTTGTCAATAAGCAGTAATGTGGGTGATGAAAAAATCCATGCTTCAATTGATAATGGTAATCTGTCTAAAACAGCTCCCGGTAAATATATCGTAGAACCTGCAAAAGCAGGAAATGCAAATGTTCATGTAGTAGTAGATGGTAAGCCGCAGGATTATCCCTTTAGAGTTAAAACAGTTCCGGATCCTGTTGCAAAAGTTGGTAACAATAAAGGTGGACCAATGAAGGCAAATGAATTTAAAGCTCAATTTGGTGTAAGAGCTGATCTTGAGAACTTTGTTTTTGAAGGTGTAAAATTTGATGTGGTGAGTTATACTTTAGTATTAAATGGCGCAGGCTTTCCTACACTCCAATTCAGGCAGGTTAATGGAAATAAGTTTGACCCGGTAAGGGATTTGATTGAAAAAACAAGACCAGGTACAACCGTAGTTATTGATGATATTCGTGCACAGGGTCCCGGTGGAACAAGGAAATTAACACCAATAGTTTTTAATTTAACTCCATAAAGTTATTTGTATGATAAGGCTTAAAACATGTAAATGGTTTATTTGTGCAGGTGTGATGATCATATTTGCTGATGCTTCTTTTGGCCAGCAACGGAAACCAGCAAGAAGACCGGCAAATAATCAGCAAAATAACGTGCCTAAAAGCCCTTATTCAGCAATGGATACAACTCAAAAGCCCGCCAATAATCAGCAATCTCCATATGCCAATTTTGGCAACGCGACTAAAACAACTATAGATACAACCTTACCTGTGCAGGTAATACAGTCATCTGGAAATGGATTACTGGATACTTCAGCAAGGATGTCTTTAAGAAACGATGCAGGTGTAGAGCAAAACCTTATAAAGGATAAAGCACCACTTCCTTATGAAATCAT
>DATBFI010000399.1:0-7571 GCA_036558585.1 Chitinophagaceae bacterium | reverse complement strand
AGGTTATATCCCATGCATTAATTTCACCAGTACCGGTGGAGCGATTAAACACTTTATACAATGTGTTTTGATTTGCATAAAACCGATCGTAGCTCAATTCATTCTGTACCCACAGACCGATAAGAATAGCAGCTGCCATGCCAATGGCAAGACCGGAGATATTAATAAAAGAAAACACCTTATTTTTTTTGAAATTCCGCCATGCATTTTTAAAGTAATTTTTCAACATAAAAAGCTTTTTCAAATTTTCAAAAGAGAAGACCTTTTTAGATTGGTTATTCAACTTATCATATTTATAAGCCTCTAAGCCATACCGCCGGAGTGGTTCGAAGCTTTACTCCATTCTCAAACTTTTTACCGGGTTTGCTAGAATCCTTTGGACACTTACGTTCTGAACTCTGATTAGCATATGACAAAAATTCTTTTACTAAGCACACATGTAGCTGGTGACGAATTTGTTCCAACCGTATGCCAATATTAAAACCCTTTGTGGATAAAGCTTTTAGAGGTGAGATTAAGAAATGGGTGTACGAAAACGAACACCTGTTGTACGATATCGTTCAGGCAAGATCATTACCAATTTTACTGTTAAGAACAGTTATGCTGCGTCTTCAGAGTATAACTATTTCTATTTGCAATTTCTACATTTGCATATTTTCACATTACTCTGTTCTCAGACTCACTGACCCGATTTACCAAAGCTGCTTTTACAGATTGATACAACACTGTTAATGAAGCAAAAATTACTTTGAAATCATTTATTTTATCACCGGCGCATATCCATAATTTTCATTCTATATTTACATTAATTTAGAGAGGCAATAGAAATTGCCTCCCGATCACACTGCTTCGTGATCTATGACTAATGCTAATATTTTCTTCTTGTTATAGCACACTTATAGCTGCTCCCTGATTTGTTTCAACGGTTGTGCCAATGTTTGAAATGCTTTACAGGTAAGGATTTTAAGCCATGAATGAATACGAGGGGTGTCCGAAAACGAACAGTTGCTGTGCGATGGCGTACGTATCTCTTTGTTATATCTCGTGCTTATTGCTTCTTATAAACAGTCAATAATGATAGAATAATTAACCAATATCGTATTATTAGCAGATGCTTGCAAACGGCATGTCTATTTATCTTTCACTGCGTTCAATGTAACGGAGCATGCTGAATGCCTGTACAAAACCAAATTGCTGATAGAAAGGTTCAAGAGTTTCTCTCGCGATCAATCCCACAAGAGCATTGCTTGCGCCGTTATCGTCTAACCAATGATTTAGTTCCCGCATCATGGCCGTTCCCACGCGTTTACCCTGCCAGGCCGGGTGCACCATTACATCCTTCACATAATAAAAACTTGCGTTGTCGCCTACCAGTAATGCACTGCCAATCACTTCGCCGCTAAGAGTATCCTCTGCTACAACAGCAAATACTGCTGCTTCAAGGACCGATTTCATCATAGCGTCGTTTGCCGGCATAGATGCCCCTATAGCAACTGCTAAATTCCTGGCCTCTTGTATGGCTGGTGTTCTTGCAATAATCCGTATGGTCCCGGGCATGACTGCCGCGCTCTTTCCCCTGTCTTCTGCAGCTCCGGCAAAATGCACGAAATAGCCATTGATCTCCCGGACAGTATAGTCGGTCATACCCCAGGATTGATTTTTAAGCGGTGCAACGATCTCTGCATTTTGCTTTTGATGAAGGCGATATAATATTTCTATTCTTCTCACCCTGATCCAAATAGAATTTCCTTTCGAGGCGACTGCAAGTTGCGGATTTTGAGAAAACTGTATAAATGCACCATTCCATGAAACGCCGCCATGATTGGGTGGTTTGCCCCATGTCCATTTATTGGGAAAGCCAAGTACGTTATGCCAGTACAAAATTGTTTCGGATACATTTTCTACTGCAAGAACCGGTTCGGCGTGTGAAAAAATTGGTTGCAGATCATTTTCTCCATTTTGCATGATCCAAGATTTTAGAGTAGTCAAATCTACAGATATAATACCTGTGCACAGTGTTTAAAAATGATTCAGAAAAATCAAAAATCATACGCCATAAACTTTTGCGGCACCCTTCTCTGATAATGATTTTGGCAAGAGCCAAACTAAAAATTTATTTAGCTTATTGATCAGTCCCGGTATTACTTCGGTTTTATTTTCGAACATTCCGTTTACAGCAATTGCTGCTACTTTTTCGGGCTGCATGCTGAATTTTTTGGCAAGCTCTATGGCATGCGTACTTTTTATATTTGCCCTGCTGATAAAATCAGTATTGGTTGCCCCGGGACAAACAGCAGTAACCGAAACATTTGTATGTTTTAGCTCGTATCGCAATCCGCGGCTAAAACTTAAAATAAAAGTTTTGGTTGCGGCATATATGTTTAATCCCGGAACTGCCTGGTGCGAAGCGCTGCTTGCTATATTCATGATATATGCTTTTGGCTGTTCTTTCAACTGAGGCAGGAATAAATAAATTAATTCTACCGCAGCGATCATATTTACATGCATCACGCCAATATGTTCCGGTAAAGAATATTTTTCCAGTCTGCCGCTTAAGCCGTAACCAGCATTGTTTATTAATATGCTGACAGGAAAATGATGCGTATTGCACCAGTCGAAAATCTTTTTCGGAGTATTTATTTCAGACAGGTCGGCCGTAAAATAATATGCCTGTACAGCGTATGTTTCGAAAAGATATTTCGCAAACTCCTTCAAGAGGTCCTCGCTCCTTGCAAGCAGCAACACATTAATTTTTCTTTTAGCCAATTCTTCTGCAATCGCTTTACCTATTCCTTTGCTTGCTCCTGTGATTAATGCATAAGCCATAAATAAATCTACATTAAATTAAGACCTTAAGTGCATTTAGAAATTATGAGCCAATCAGGAATCAGGGGACGATGCAGGCTCAAAAGACAAGTGATCGCAAGGAAATGGCAACGACATAAATCCCCGAAGTTGTATCATTAAATTATTACCTCTTATTCAAATCGTTTTCAGAAAACAGGAGTGTCTTGCACTGGTTTAATTTTCGGGAACAGTATTGTTATCTGCCAATGTATTCATCATCTTATCCCAAAAAATAAAATAGAACCCGTAGTTGCATTTTACATTGGTATGATGCATGTCGTGATTGGTAACGGAATTTTGCCACCTGAAGATCCGGTGTTTTCGAAACCTCTCAGGCATAAATTCAAAACCTCCATGCCCCGCAAGATTTACAAATACATTGTAAAGCATGAAGAGCATCAGGGCAAGAGGATGAACAGGCAGAAGAAAAAAGATCAACGGGTAAATCGAGTATTCAATAAACGCTTCGCCCGGTTGAAAAGCATAAATAGAAAAGGGTGAGGGATTGGCAGATTTATGATGAACCAAATGAAAATATTTAAAAACTTTTTTCATGTGCATAAACCGGTGAGACCAGTAAAATAAAGTATCGTGAATTAAAATTATGATCAGCGGGCTAAGTATAAAATACAGAGTACTATGATCGCTGATTTGAAAATATATTTTAGTGAGACCATTGATAATGCAATAGTAGAGGAGAACCGACATGAAGGAAAAGATAGCTACGGAAAGAACTGAATATTTTATTTCACGTTTGATTTGGTTTACTGATGGAAATTTTTTTTGAACCCGCATATGTTTCCATTTTTCCCGTTTCGTGATAAAGAACAAATAATACCATAGCCCGGCAGGAATTAAGTAATAGCCAAAAAGCAGTAAGAAAAAAATTGCAGTGTAATATTTCAGGAATAAAAAAATTGCGCTCATGTTAAATAATTAGTTCGGTAGCCTGGTAACTCCATTGATGTATATATGTTGCCCATCTTTCTTCTACTTTCTTAAACGTATCTTCGGTAAACTCATATTGGAACTTTTTGTATCGCTTTTCTTTTTCCAACTGGCTCAAAAAGCCCTCTTTTGCCATTTCAAAATCGGGAAGACTTAATTCAGAATAAATTCTTTTCAGCACATTAAGTGGCTCCGCTTCGAGTTCTTCATATTGCACTTCTATAAGTTGTTTAGCAGGAATTAATTTTTTATCCCTTTCGTATTGCTTAACGAGGTATTCAAAATGGCTGAAAATGACTTCTTCAATTTGGATATCGGAAATTTTTTGCAAACAATAATATGTTCTTACTGCTCTTATCCAGATATTCTTCATTGAATAAAAAAGATGAAAGGGATTACGATAGATATAAACAAATTTTGCATTTGGAAACATTTCCAGGAGATACCTGATGCGCTCTGTGTTTGGTGGGTTTTTTAAAACAAGTTGCCGGCCTTTATTTCGGAATGTTATAAATTTAAGTGTGCTGAGATACTTTTTTTTCCAGCGCATGAGATACCGGGCATTCCTGAACTGCTGTGAACAATTAAGCCATTCATGCCAACGGCGGGGAAAAACAAATCCCCAGTAAGCTGTAAAAGCTGAGCCCTTACCAACAAGATACCGATCTTCTTCACAAGGTTCCGAAAGCTGAACAATGTCGTTATTAAAAAACGCATTTTTAATTTTTAGTTTATTAATGAGGAATTGCAGCAGTTGCTGCGTACTTTTTCCCAACAACAAACTTGAGTTTGGGCATATCATATCATAGTTGGATAAATAGCCAAACCGTTTATCGCTTATCATCAGTTTCTGTAAATAAGTAGTTCCGCTCCTGTAGTGACCAAGAATAAAAACCGGGTCTTTCGAAATAGCAGTCTTTTTGATTTGCCGTGCATAAAAAAGAAATTGTAAAAAAGTTCCCGGCAAGGCAAAAAGGAATTTAAGATAATAGATAAAAAGTATAAACAGTCCCCTTACAGAAATGCCGCCACTATTTAACAATCTTCTTGTGAGTTCAAAGAGGGAAATATCAATAAGCAGGAATTTTCTCTTCATAGGGTTTGTGATTTAATGTTGACAGAAGAGGTTCAGTTAATTCTTTTTTGTAAACCCTATAGCGTTTGTACAATTTTGCATTTAAATTTTCCAGTGCATGTATCATTAAAGGATTGTCCTCTGAAACCCACGATAATTCTGCACCACTAAATTTTCTTTTTGCTCCCTCAATAATTGTCTGATAATAAAAAACAGCCTCAAGACCTTTTCTGCGAAACTGCTTACTGATCCCCATCAGGATAACACGTATATCTGTGATCTTATTTTTGAGGAAAAGAAATCTGAAAATACCGAACGGAGTTAATTTGCCGTTCATATGTTTCAACACCTGGTTAATATCGGGCAAAGCAAGCGAGAAGCCGATCTCTTTACCGTCTATTTGGGCAAAAATGGCAAGTTCTTTAACCAGGACGGGCTTCAGGGATTGAGCAATAAAATCAAATTCCTGCTTGTCCATTGGAACAAAACCCCAGTTATCACTCATGTAATCGTTAAAAAGCAAACGAATTTTCTCTGCTTCGTTTTTAAAATCTCTTTTGTTGAAATGACGAAATGAGATCTTTTCTTTTTTTATGACAATTTCAGAAAGGCGCTTTAGTCGCTGTATTATTTTTTCATTTTTTAAAATTTCATCACATATATAAAAGGCGAACAGATCATGTTCTTTTTTGTAACCAGAACTTTCAAGAAGATCAACGTAGTAGGGTGGGTTATAACTCATTTGAATTATGGGCGAGCGATGAAATCCTTCAATCAATAAACCGCTTTCATTGTTCAATGAAAGATTAACGGGCCCCCACACCACGGTCATTCCTTGTTTTCTTAGCCACTCGTTAGCTGTAAATAATAGCGCCTGAGAAACAGGTATGTCATTGATACATTCAAAATAACCAAAGAATCCCACCGCAGTCTGATAATACCTGTTATGGTGATAATTAACAATAGCTGCGATCCTTCCAATACACCTGCCCCCGGAAACAGCAATCCAATATTTTATATCAGCGGCGTAAAAAAAGGGATTTACTTTTTGATTCAATTGCTTTTTCAGATCGAATAATAGTGGTGGAACCCATAGTGAATCTTTTTTATAAATTTCCCATGGAAGTTTTATGAATTGATTCCATTCATGCCTGTTTGTTACTTCCTTTATTTCAGTCTGGATCATTGGTATGGGGTTTATTGTATAATTCCAAGAGAACGGGCAGCAGCTTCAATTCTATCAAGTGCATAATCTAATTCATCTTTACTAAGTGCAGCAGTAATTGAAATTCTTATTCTTGATTTTCTCTTTGGCACTACCGGGTAAAAAACAGGATTTACAAATATTCCGTCATCATGCAAGAGGCGGCAGAAATTCAGCAACTTTACCTCATCACGAATAATGAGCGGAATAATGGCGCTTGCCGATTGATTTTCTTCAAATCCCATTTCGTCAATTCGTTTCCGGAAATAATGAATGTTTCTCCATAATTTTTTGTGAAGGGAAGAATCTGTTTGAAGTAAACAAATTGCTTTGATTAATTGGGCAGCGACGTTTTGGGGTATCGAAGTTGAAAAAATAAAAGGTCTGCTGATCAATTCAAGAAAACTGATTAATTCATCGCGGCCTGCTATAAATCCGCCAATTCCGCCCAATGCTTTACCCATGGAGCAGGTAATTATATCCGCCTTTTGTTGCATTGCATAGTGACTATGCGTTCCTTTGCCGTTATCCCCTATCACACCCAGCGCATGAGACTCATCAACCATTATCCAGGCTTCATTTTCATTTGCCAGCTGCATAATTTCATTTAATATAGCAATGTCACCATCCATCGAGTACACGCCGTCAATAATCACAAGTTTATTTTTGAATACAGACGCTTTCATCAATGCTATTTTAAGAGAAGCAGGATCATTATGCCGAAAGAAAATTTTATTTGTATTGCAGCATCCATCAATAATACTGGCATGTACCGACATGTCAAGAACTGCAGCATCTGCCTGCGTAAGGAGAGCAGTTAGTAGTCCGTAATTCGCAGCATAACAGGAATTATAAGTAATCGCGGAATCATAACCTGTAAAAGAAGCAATTTCACTTTCTAATCTTTTATGCAAGGGAGTGGTTCCTGCCAGCATGGGCACACTTCCGGAACCGGCTCCAAATTTTTTCATTGCCGATATTCCGGCATCAATTATTACGGTATGCTGCGCAAAGTCAAGGTAGTCATTAGAAGCAAGATTAACAGGTAAAACGCAATTGGATACCCTTTGCTTCTCATCTGGCAAAAAGTCATCGCTTGTTCTGCGATAAAAATACAAATCGATTTCCCTGTATCCTTCTATTACCTCGTGTGCGGCAGACAATCTTTCCTCAAAAGAAAATTTAGAAATAGCCTCATTATTTTTTAAAGTATAATAGTACTTATCGCATAATTCGGAAATTATTTCATCTGGAATTTCTTCTGTTGTGACAGCATTTTTTTTGCTTGAGTTCATATGTATTATTTTAAAAGTATTAAGGTTCAACTGCCAATTGTTTCAAACGTTTGAAATGTGATAAAAATCCTTTTCCCCACGATATGCACTGGTAGGGAAGCCCAAACTCTTTTGCTGTCTGCGAAAGAATTTTAGTTAATGCTATATAATGTATATGGCAAATACCAGGAAAGAAATGATGAATTGTATGCGTATTGATTCC
>DATBFI010000398.1:0-17074 GCA_036558585.1 Chitinophagaceae bacterium | reverse complement strand
TTTTTATGGAAGCAGTTATCGGGCTCTCCCGCAACAATTGACAATATAAACGGCGCGATAACAAAAGTTTCAAATCTTTCCCAGGGCACAAATGAATTTGAGCTGACCGTAACAGATAATGTTGGCGCTACTGACACAGACACAGTAACTATCACAGTTGAGCCCTGTGGTTTGCCCTGTGAAGGCGAAGCAGAAAAATGCAGGTATATTTTGTGGTTCCAGAAACCTGATGTTGAACATACGATCACGCATCAAACCAAATCCGCTTCTCTTACACTTACAGACGAGAAGGGAAACAGCAAGTCTGTTGACCTGGTAGAAATATTTAGGGAAATTTTGGATAAACAGGTGATCACCGGCCAAAATTTCGATGCACAATTTGAAGCGCTTATTACAAGTATAAACAAAGAAATACCACCGGAATTTCTTGGTGGCGATCAACCCATGTTCAGTTATGATAAAGACAACCAGTTACTCTTTATTGAAAAATATGTTTGCCACAAAGTCGTGATGGATTTGAATATTGAACTGATCAATTTGGAAACTACCCTTCATATAGTGTATGATGAAAATGGCGTTACAATTGAGAACTTTGCTAACCAGCAGAAAATGAATGTACCAAAATTTGGTTGCTTCAGGATTAATAAGTGTACCGGGAAGTCAGAGGAAGTTTGCACAGGGCAATTGATTGTAGAAGATATAATTGGCCAGCAGGAAGTATTTAACCAGCCATTTTTTAAATTTTTGGCAAGACCGGATTTCGACCGGTATTATTGGTATTTCCACGATGGAAATCCGGTTAACTCCGATCAAAAGGAAGCTGAGCACATAACCATATCAAGTAATGGAGATCCTCTTGTTCGATTGCTTGTTATTAGCAACAATGGCTGTTTTGGTATACTTGAAAAAAGGGTAAAGCTTGAAATTATTGTTGGCTAATAAAAAACTATTTCTATTTAATGTAATGAATAAGTGTGAACTGTTCGATGATCAAAAAAAATATCATACAAAAAAATGTTGTTGATATTCGTCTTTTCAAATCATCGCCCTCTGTGTCTTTGCAACAGGAAGCGTCGGCGTGGTGCAATGAAAAACTATTACCGGCTATAGAGAAGAGATTGGAAAGGTATGCATCGAAGGAAGAAGTCATTCGCCTGGATACTGTCTCACTGGAATTAGCAAATCCGGGAAAAGAATTGACAGAAGAGCTTGCAGAGAAAGTTGCATTGGAAATAGAACGGGTGATTGAATCGAAGATCAATTCAATTATTAAAGACACAGAAGTAAAAACGCAGCCAAAAGAAAAAAGCTTTATTGAAACGCTTATTTTCTTTTTACTGAACGGGTATCTACCATGGTGGAGTGATGTAAAAACAGTTGCAGACTTTTATGAGCAGTGGAACGAAAATCGAACAGGGTTCAGCGCAGAAGATACTCAAGCACTCAAAGAAATTTTACGTCAACCGGTTGCAGCAAGACGACTGGCATCGATCCATCCGCAACAAATTTTACTTCAAATGCTTTCAACGGTGTTTGATGCAGGATATGACTCGCTTGAAAAACACTTAATGATTGCAGAAAAGCTGAAAGCGATTATCCATGACAAAAATTTGCAGGAGAATTTTATAGTTAATGTGAAAGAGATTCTATCCACAACGATACAAAGAGGAAAATTTTTAGCGAGTGATGAAGTGATTTTTCAAATGCTCTCACTGATCATTTCAAGATTTCAAATTGATAAAGACACCGTGCTAACTTTTTTTCAAGACCATTCAATTCTAAGCAAATCGGAACTTGCCGGGATTAAAAAATCTCTTTCGAAAATTGCAGGGAAATCACCTCTTTCGGATGAGAGCGAAACATTCGATAAGTCAGCAAAGAAGAAAGAAAAACAGGCAAAACAAAAAAAGGAAGGCATTTACATCAGCAATGCAGGCCTGGTAATTGTTGCACCCTTTCTGCCCGGGTTTTTTCAGAATATTGGCGTTGCTTTAAATAACGGGCTTAACAACAAAGACCTCGCAACCGCAATAGTGCAGTGGCTTGTTACCGGCAATGAAGAATATGCAGAATTTGAATTGGTACTTCCAAAGATCTTATGCGGCATGGAGCCGGAAGACAATATAACCATGATCGATGCGATCCCTGGAACTTTTAAACAAGAAGGAGTAGAACTGTTGCAGTCTGTAATAGAACATTGGAGCATTTTAAAAAATACTTCAATTGAAGGCCTGCGACTGAATTTTTTACAGCGTGAAGGGAAATTGAGTTTTATAAAAAATGAGTGGTTGTTGCAGGTTGAACAAAAAGCCTATGATATGCTCCTGCAACATTTACCATGGAATATAAGTATGATAAAGCTACCATGGATGCCGAAATTGCTGAAAACAGAATGGGTTAGTTAAAGACAAAAAACTTGCAATATGAATTTTCCAAATCGTATTATTAAAGCAGGAGAGACTGATACCAGGATTGTAAAGGCCATTCAGCAACGGCTTGTGGAACTTGGTATCGGCAATCTCGAAGGTACCGGCATTTTCGGACCTAAAACTACCAGCGCTGTAAAACAGTTTCAAAGTACACACCGGGATAAGGAAGGCAATCTTCTGTTAGCCGATGGAAAAGTAGGTTCCGTAACATGGGAGGTGTTGTTTGGTGAAGACAGTGTTCCCGTATCTGAAGACCCTCCTAATGCCTTGCTCAATGAAGTGCTGAAGGTAGCTGTAGGACAGGTGGGTGTTATGGAAGATCCGCCCGGCAGCAATATGGGTGAAATGGTAAATAAATACCTCGCAAGCGTCGACTGCGATCCGGGTAACTTCTGGTGTGCTGCCTTTGTTTACTGGTGCTTCAACGAAGCTGCAAAAAATCTTAGCAGGAGAAACCCTTTGTTTAAAACAGCGGGATGTCTTGATCACTGGAATAATACAACCGCAAGAAAGATTCTTGCAGCAGACGCTCTCAACAAACCATCACTCGTGAAACCCGGGGCCATTTTTATAATCGATCATGGAGGCGGACATGGTCACACGGGAATAGTAGAAAAATTAGCAGGAGGTTTTTTGCAAACTGTCGAGGGTAACAGCAACCCGAGCGGCAGTAGTAACGGTATCGGGGTCTTCAGGTTAACAAACAGGAAAATAAATTCTATCAACAAAGGTTTTATAGCTTATAGTTAAGAAATTTTTTTGAACCAACGTGCAAGTAAATGAAATGACGCAACAAGTGTCGAATAGAAATTTAACAGCGGCTATATAAATATAAAGAAAGTGTAACTAATGTTCTCTTCTGCCGAAAAAACAAATCATTTCACTCCTGTTGTTCAGCAAAAAACAGCAGGCCCTTCCTTTTTCAGAAAGGCGGGTGAAGAAAGTTTTTTCAGCACAAAAGAGACACCCTCATTTTTTGGTTCGTACATACAACCCAAACTCACGGTAAGCAGTCCTGATGACCCCCAGGAAAAAGAAGCCGATGAAGTAGCAGAACACGTAATGCGCATGCCCGGTCCTGCAATGCCAATAAGAGAAGAAAAAGAAGAAAAATTACAGCGTGACCCCGCCTCCGCTGAGGCTATGGCCGACAGGGAAATAAAGGAAGAGAAAAAAGAAGAGGAAAAAATTCAGCCAAAATTAACGACGCCTGCTATTAACATTCATCGAAAATGTGAGGCCTGTGAAAAAGAAGAAGCACAAGCCAAACTCTTTCGCATGATCCAGTGCAGTGAAGACGCGTTCTCTTCCGTTGATGTTGCCGAAGAGGAAACAACCGCTGATCGTAAGATTAACCGCAAACATATTTCGTTGCATCACTCAGATATTATTCAACGAAGCGGCAGGGGACCGCCCGGTGGCTTTACACAATTTGAGCAAAGTTTAACCTCCACAAAGGGACAAGGTTCCGCTTTGCCCACTTCAACACAACAATTTATGGAAAGCCGCTTTAATGCAGATTTCAGCGGCATACGCGTACATACGGGCAGCTATGCAGAAAACCTGAGCAGCAACATACATGCACAGGCTTTCACTTATGGCCATGATATTTATTTCAACAACGGCAAATACTCTCCCAATACTGCCGACGGTAGTTTGTTGCTTGCGCATGAATTAACCCACACTATACAACAGGGTGCAAGCCAAAGCAAAAAACAATCCTCAAATACTTTAACGAGGAAGCATATAATTCAACGCCTTTCCGGTAATTCTGCGCTTTCACAGCAACTACAAGACCTTCCTCCTGCAACTGGAACAGGATTGCATAAACCACTCTTAACGCAAAATCCTTTAAGAGGCGATAATAGAGTTGGCGATCAAAGGCCCAGAACACTTCGTGAGCTGAGAAAAGATATGTTTAATATAAACAGGAAACCTGGTGACAGAACTGAAGATGAAATAGCGCAGGAGCAAAATCCCGTCGAGGCTAAAACAGAATTAAGTACCTGGAATGTGGATGCAGGTGGTCATTTGCAAACCGCCAGTCACCATACTGTAAACAAAAATGAAAATAAAGTTCAGGCGAAGGAAGAAGAGAAAAAAGAAGAGGAGGAAAAATTGGGCCTGGTGAATACGTCTTCAGTTCAAAAGAAAGAGACCTGCGATATTCATTGCAAAGATGAAAGCGGTTACAATGTGGAAATGAATGTTCAAAACAAGCCTATAGTACAACTGAAAACAGAAAATGAAGATAGTTCTTTGAATATATACAATGATGCTGAAACATCAGAACAAACTGTTGAGCAGGACCGCGGGCCACCGGCTGTGCAGGCGAAATATAATTTTGGTGAAACAGTTCAGCGCTCAGTGATAGACGATGCTTTAGCGTTTGCGGGGGATGTTACAGATTGCATTACAATTGATCTTGACGAGGCCAAAAGTTGCGCCTTGCAAAAAGCGCAGCAGGTAGCGCTGCATATTCCGGGCTATAAGGCGCTGAGAGTAGTACTTGGACAAGATCCCATTACCGGAGAAAATGTTGAACGCAATGGCCGCAACTTTATCGAAGCAGCTTTAGAGATTATGCCCGGAGGTTTTCTGCTGCGTCAGAAATTGGATGAGCTTCAGCTGCTGGATGCTGCCGCAGCATGGATCGATGGAAAGATCGCCGAAGTGGAATTACTCGTCAGCAGCCTGTTCAGATCGATCGAAAGTTTCTGGAATGGTTTAGGTGTAAGTGATTTTACTTCACCGATGGATGTGCTGCGAAGGGGCGCCGATATTGTGTTTGGCTTTATTGACGAAGTGGTTGATTTTGCTGTAAATACCGCAGGTGAATTGCTGAAGATGGTGAAAGATTTCCTGCTGGGCAAGATCGTTGATTTCATTAAAGAGCAAACACCGGTTTACCCGTTGCTTACTGTTATCCTGGGGAAGGATCCCATAACAGAACAACCCGTTGAACGCAATGGCACAAACATTCTCAATGCCTTGCTCGAACTTGGCGGAGAAGAAGGTGTACAGCAGCGCACCCAGATGCAGCAGACCGGAACTTTCCAGAAAGTGGCCGGCTATATTGATGAGGGTATTGCCGTATTCAGCGGCGCTTATGAACAGATCGTGCTGGGTTTCCATAATATCTGGAATGCAGTGAGCATCGAAAGTCTCATGAATCCTGTTGGAACCTTCCTGATGATCTATAATGAATTTGCAGAACCCGTAAGAAAAGTATGGGCTTTTGTAAGAGAAGTAGGAGCGGCGATTCTGAGGTTCATTAAAGAAGTGCTGATGGGGCGTTTGTCTGCATGGGCACGAACGGTAAGAGGGTATCATGTGCTCACACTGATCATTGGTCAGGATCCGTTTACCGGCGTACCTGTTCCATTCAACGTGGAAAATGTTATCCATGCCTTTATGAGCCTGATGGAGGGTGGAGAGGAACAGTTCAACCAGATGAAAGAAACCGGCGCTATTGCAAAAACCACAGCGCAGATTGAGGCAGCGGTGGCAAAACTGAATATGACGCCGGCCGCAATTATCCAGTTGTACATTGATTTATGGACATCATTCGGCCTGAGTGATCTTGCCGACCCGATAGGGGCTTTCCGGCGAATCATTAATACTTTCGGCGAACCTATTTTAAGATTGATAGCGTTTGTGGCAGAGATCATAAGAATTGTTATTTACGTGATCCTGCAGATCATGAATTTCCCATTCGATGTTGTAAACAACATTATTACCCGGTCGATGGAGGCTTTCGGAAAAATTAAATCTGATCCCATCGGCTTCCTAAAAAATATTCTGAGAGCTATTAAGCAGGGATTTATCCAGTTCTTTGACAATATTGCCACGCATTTGCTGAACGGACTAACGGGCTGGCTCCTCGGTGAATTGAAGGATGCTAACGTACAGGCTCCCACCGACTTCAGCCTTGGGGGAATCATTAGCTGGGTGCTGGAGATCTTAGGGATATCGATGGAAAAGATCTGGGAAAAACTGGCGGCTCATCCTCGTATTGGCCCGCAGCGCGTAGAACAGATAAAAGGCGTCATTACCAAACTGGAAGGCATCTGGACGTTTATAAAAGATGTGCAGGAACGGGGTATAACAGCTATATGGGATAAGATAAAGGAACAATTATCCAATCTCTGGAGTGTTGTGCTGGAGGCCATTACAAAATGGGTAATGGAAAAGATCATTATCAATGTAACGATTTACCTGCTTGGATTGCTTGACCCGACATTTATCATGTCCATTGTCAACAGTGTTATTTTTATTTACAGGGCTATACAAAGTTTCAGGCGTTATGCAATGCAAATGCTGAATGTGGTCAACTCGTTTGTAAATGGCGTAGCCGATATAGCAGCAGGAAATATTACTACCGCGGCAAACTATCTTGAAAATACAATGGATAAGGCAATGCCGATTGTAATTGGATTTTTAGCAGACCTCATAGGATTAGGCGGGGTAGGAAAAAAAGTGGGTGAAATGATAGAATCGGTAAGAGAAATGGTGGATAAGGCATTAACATGGCTGGTGAATAAGGCGGTGGATACGGGATTTGCGGTGCTGGATAAAATAGTAAGCGTAGGAAAGGCAGCTGTGGGAGCTGTTCGGAGCTTTCTTGGATTGGAAGAAACATATACGAATGAGGCAGGTGAAACGCATATCCTTGCTATTGAAAATGTCAACGGGCAGGCACAGGTTAAAAGAGCAAGTGGAACACCTGAGCATATCAGTATATTTCTTAGTAATGCAACTACACGCATTAATGATCCGGCAAATTCTATGAGTGAAGAAAAAAAAGCAGAAATAAGGACAGCTATAGCGGAAGCCACCGATATTGTAAATTCTATACAGGGTATCAGTTATCCGGAGAACGCTCCGGCGGAATCGCAAAAGCATATACAACAACAAATGAATCAACTGTTGAGCGGGCTAAAGCGCCGTGTGCAAATTATAGATAAGTCAGCATCACCTGTTCCACCTGTATCCGTTGTACCAGGATTTTCATCAAATCTGGCGACAAATTTAGAAGTACAATACCTATTGAAAGGGCATCATCAACCAGGTACGCCAGCAGAGGATTATGAGGGAGATATGCATGGGGCCATTCCGATTCTGGAAACAGTAGGGCTGCGACCTCTCAAATGGGTCAATTTCCATTTGTTAAATGATGGTTATGGTGGCCTTGCAGTTGACTCAAATCTGGTACCTACTCCAAAGAGTGTAAATAATAATTATAAAGACACTTTTGAAGAATCTTTTAAAGGCTTGTATAATAATCCAACCTCACCAGAAGTAATGTGGTTTTCATGCTCGATTAGCTATAGAGATGATAATATTTTTGCACAATCAATCTCCTCACGCGGAGGAGCAATGAAAGCCGATGGAAGAAATTGGGTTCCTGATAAAGCTAAAAATATTACTCCCTGGAGTAAACCGGTTCCCCCGCCCGTTGCTGAGTCGATTGCAATAAACAGGCTACCTGGCACCCAGAAATTAATTGAGGGTGTCGCCAGGTATACGCCGTTATCGGCTGCTCTTTTGGTTTTGCTTTCAAAGATTAAACCAACGGTAGTAACGGCAAAATCAACCTTATTGAGTGTTTTGGCAAATCATGCAAGATCCGGAGCGATAAATGAAGCTAAACATAATGAATATATAGAACAGATTAATCAAACAACATTTGATTTCTCACGATAAAATGTTTTTATGAAAAATGAGACTTTTTTAGAGAACCTGGACATGATTGTAAAGGAAATTACAAGCAGTAGTGACCTTGAAATATTGTACTTTAAAGTGAATAAGCCAGCGCCGAATTCAATAATTGACCTGACAAGGGAAAGATTTTTTTCTGGAAATAATAACTCGCTCCTGGAATTTTATCGAATTTGTAATGGATTGCAGCTGATTTGGTCGCCTAAGGGTAATCCAAACGCGAACATGAATTTTTCTCCCCTTCTTTTTTTAAATAGGGCCGTCAAATTTCAGGGTGTAATAAATCTATTGCCTGTTGAAATTGCTTTTAACCCGGCACAATGGAAAGATACTGTTTGGTTTGAGGACGATTCTGATAGGATTTTTTATTTTATCGATGGTGAATGGGCAAATAATGTGATCAAGAAGAAACTAATTCCTGTTGACTACTTCAGCGTAGATATGAGTATGGCAGTTTATCCTGCTGCAAATAAAAATTATATTTTGTTGCTCCAGGATTATCACATTAACTATGACGATTCTTACCTAACCTTTTGGGAAGATTATCTCGATTTTATTATTCTAACAAAAGGGGAGGTTAAAAAAAGATATAAGGCTTTCAATAAACTCAGCGGCTTCAAGAATCCACCATTAAATTATAATCAATTACTTGAAAATTTATGAAACATAACATTATTGGCCGAAGCCGCCATCGCAGGAAACCGGTGAGAACAGAAGCTGCTTTTTTCAAAAAAGAAAACCAGGAGCAAACTTTTTTTGGAGAGAGTTTATCCCATGATTTTTTCTTTCATCCTTCAACTGCAAATACACAATCATTCATCCACCGCAAATGCGAAAAGTGTGAAGAAGAAGAAAAGCAAATGCAGCGCATGACTGATAAGAAAGAAGAAGAAAAACTACAAAGAGCTGAAGATAAAAAAGAAAAAGAAGAAAAGCTCAATCGTCAGCCTGAGAAAAAAGAAGAGGAAGAAAAGTTGCAAAAGAAAGAATCGTCTGAAAAAATAACGGCATCTTCAAATTTCACTTCATCGTATGTCAATACGCTTGATGGGAAGGGACAACCACTTCCTAAACATCAACAAGAATTTTTCAGCAGCAGAATGGGATATGATTTCAGCAATGTAAAAATCCATACTGATAAAGAAGCCGCACAGTCGGCCAAAGCAGTAAATGCAAAAGCATATACTATCGGCAACAATATTGTATTCAATGAAGGACGATTAAATTTTGAATCTGATGAAGGCAAAAAATTATTAGCCCATGAGTTGACACACACAATGCAACAGAGCAGCGGGCAGATAAAGAGACTTCAAATGAACTCACTAAATGAAAGTTCAACTTCCGGCCTTACAGGTGATGATTTTGTTGCAGAAAATGAAGCCATGCAAAATGAACAAGCTATAAATGAGCCTGTACCCATTGCTGATGTTACTACTTTCGGGAGATCTTCCTCAGATACAGTATTTGCAAACACAGTAAGATTTACTGGCAAAACCGATGCAAATTTTGATGGTGGCGTAGGTCAGACAAAAAATTTGAAAGCTGCAAAAGCTAAAGATTGCAAAGGCTGCTCCGGCAATGAATGTGTAACAATTACGGGAACTTTTGAAATTACGTATTCAGTGACAACGAATGTTACGCTTCCATCCGTGCCGGAAGGTTTAACGCGATGCCAGCAGGAAAGAGTAAAAGATGCGATTGATAATAAAATTGCGCCACATGAACAACAACATGTCTCGGCTTTTAATACTTATAACGGAAAGGTGCAATTTCCAATAAACTACACTGGTTGTGAGGGAGATTTTCAGCAGCACCTGCAGGATATTAATGATAAGGACGGCATCGCAAGAAAAGCCGCAGCCAAGGCTAAAAGTGATTCACTTGATCCTTTTTTTGTGGATGTAGACTTAGATTGTAAAGAACCGGCGCCGCCCAAAAAATAAATTATTCTTCAGGAAATTTCGGACAGACTTTTACCTGATCCAACAAAAAAACCCGCACCGGTAATAACCAGAGCGGGTTATAAAATCAAGGATCCTTGACGAATCACTAAACAGGAAAATCTTACTTACTGCGCCCCGGCCATCCCGGATTAATTTCCCGTTACTCGAAACGGGCAACGCTACTTTCAGAGACTGTTCAAAGTGAATAATAAAGTTAAGTTTTTATCTATTTATTTTCAAAGACAGTTACTTTAAAATTTTTAAACAAAAACAAGCAATCATATTTCACATAAAAATTTATTTACACTCAATATTGTTAGTGAGCACATTCTTATCACTAAATACGTTGCCTGAAAAGTTTTAACTTTAACTACTATGAAGCCAGCCTTTACACGCCGTTTCCGCCGTCGTTCTTCCTTTGCAGGAGATGGCAGTTTTTTTAAACGGGGAGGAAGCCTTCAAACTTTTTTTGACAGCTCAGCACATGAAAGCTTTTTTCAGCCCGCACCAAAAAGTGTGCAGCGCAAATGCGAGAAATGTGAAGAGGAAGAAAAAAAAGTACAGCGGGTAGAAGAAAAGAAAGATGAAGAAGAAAAAAAATTGCAAAAGAAAGGACTCTCTTCAGCAACCACTGGCAATAAGGCAACCGGTTATATCAATTCCTTAAACAACAGGGGTGAATTTTTGTCAAAAGAAACACAAACTTTTTTCGGAAGTCGGATGGGTTATGATTTCAGCAATGTAAAAATCCATACTGAAGAAGCAGCCGCACGATCGGCCAAAGCAATAAATGCAAAAGCCTATACTACAAATAACCACATAGTTTTTAACGAAGGGCAATATAATCCTGCATCAGCCGAAGGGAAAAAATTGATCGCACATGAATTAACGCACATAATGCAAAACTTAAATAATAGTGTTGGAATTCTAAAGAGAAAGGCTGAATTCAAGGAGGGCCCGAGAACAAACGATCGTAATCTTGCCGGGCAATATATTAAACTGCTTCAGGGCGATACTGATACCGAAGGAGGCAGCACCCATCCATCGATTAACGGAGTAGATTTATATGGTAATGTGAAAACCAACCCTATAAATATTCCTGCTGAAGCTGATTTAAAAACTTCAACTGTCAATAATGAATTTGAGGCCAGTGTGAGTACGTTGCCCACCAATACCACTTCTTATTCCATGCATTTGCCACAAAAGGAAAAGTGGAAAAAGTATGCAGATGTTGATAAACTGCCGGGAGTTTTCGGACAAAAGAAATGTAATGCTTCAACAACACTTGTATTGGTAAGCGGAGACCCTGACAATACTACAATTCTAACAAATGTCGAGACACACGAAGATGTTCATGTGTCTCATATAAAAGATGCGCATAAAGCTGTAATCGAAAAGTTTGACGATACATTGAAGGCAATGAAACTAAAAAATAAAGACGAGAAGAAGTCAAAAACATTATTACTAAAAGCGATTACAACTATCGCCGCTGTTTCGTGGAGTGATTTTATAAAAAAATTTGAAGAGAGTGCTGCAATATTTCATGGCAAACCTGCAGGGAAAAAATTAGAATTTTCAAAACCGGAGGTTGACAGTGATTGCATGACAGTAAAAGGGAATGTACGTTAGGAACACCCGTGTTTTATTGTACAACGAAAATTATATACGCCTAATGAAGAAAGCCAATGCTCTATACCCTTCACAAAAATATTACACCATCATTTGCACTTGAATCTGCTCTTAATAATTTAAGAAAGATCATTGTGCAAAGACTGAAATCACACTTTAACCGTCAGGAATATTCATTTGACAGGTGGATAAACGAAACATTTAACGGCGATCTATTTAAAGGAGAAACCATAAAACATCTTCCACACTTACCCACTGTGGATGAATGGGTGATCCTAATGCTTGCACTCGTTCCTCATGTACAGCCTAATTTTTTTGAAAGCACTATTACAGAGCATTTACCGAATGGCGGTGATTTCCCCGAGTTTGGCGGTGTGAAAGGCAGTAATCACAGGAGCATGTTACCAACAGGTGAAACAGCACAATTTATTCTTGCGGGCAGTGATATTGAAAAAAGATTATCCATACATAAGTTATTCCTTGAAGAACATTTTTTTTATCAGCAAAATATTTTATGGTTAGAGCCCGTAAAAGAGGGTGAGCCCTTTATGAGCGGCAGAATGATCATGGCTGCAGACTGGATCGATAAAATTTTGCTTGGTAAAGAAACGGCTCCTCGTTTTGGGCTTGATTTTCCTGCCAGGCATATTACAACAACTATGTTTTGGGATGATGCAGTGCTGCATCCTCAAACGTTGCAACAGGTAAACGATATACGCATATGGCTGCAACATCATCATTTACTGCTTGAAGATGAAAACCTGAAAAGAAAAGTGAAACCTGGCTACCGTGTTTTATTCTACGGGCCATCCGGCACCGGAAAAACATTAACAGCAACATTGCTCGGGAAGCAATTTAATAAGGATGTTTACAGGGTAGATCTCTCTCAAATAGTTTCAAAATATATCGGTGAAACGGAAAAAAATTTAGAGAGTGTTTTTAGAAAAGCAGAATCGAAAAACTGGATATTATTTTTTGATGAAGCAGATGCTTTATTTGGCAAACGGACCAATGTGCAAAGTTCGCATGATAAATATGCCAACCAGGAAGTAAGTTATTTATTACAAAGAGTTGAAGAGTATCCGGGCCTGCTCATTCTTGCATCAAATTTTAAAAATAATCTTGACGAAGCTTTTATCCGGCGTTTCCATGCATTGGTACATTTTCCAATGCCAAATACAGGAGAAAGACTAATCCTGTGGCAAAAATCATTACCGGCTAACCTCGCACTTGATAAATCTGTTAATCTTAATGAAATGGCGGCGAAATATGAATTAAGCGGCGCAGCGATATTAAATGCAGTTCAATATATAACACTGCAGTGTTATGAAATGAAAAGTAAGGTTATATATATTACCCAGATATTGGAAGGCATCCGCAGAGAATATATGAAAGAAGAGAAAACGATATAACACAAGTAAAAAACGATTTAATTAAACCGCTTTCCCAAACTATTTTGTCACTGCAATAAAAAATTTTCGTGCATAAAATAAAAGACAATTTCATCCTGGCGACCGAAAATAAATTTTATTGTTTTAATTGCATTCACCGAAACTAATACTTATATTAACATTCACTTTTGGCCTTAATAATCCAATTCATAGTGAATAGCTGAACCGTAGCACGGCTTTCTTTTATTTTCCCCTGTTGAATTTGATGCCCGTTAGCAACTATAATGATCGATAAGATATTATACAAAATCTATTGTAATTATTTAACTTAAAAAACTTAAGTCATGTCAACTGAAACAAACACCGATTCACGTGTATATACATATCGTAATGGTAAAAAGGTTTACCTGAAGAAAGAAGCAGACCAGTTCGTTGTAAGAGCAAAACCCGAAGAACTCGCAAGCATGGGCGTTGCAGGAGAGGTAGAAAAAGTTTCTCCATCTTCAACGCGTGTAACAGTAAATAAAGAGACGCTTGATCCTATGATGGAAAAGGCGCGGGAAAAAGTTACAACTCACCATGCTTATACACGGGAAGATAGCGGAACTGAATTTCTTATTACCGACCGCATCATAGTTACTTTTAAAAAACCACCAACCGACGAGGTATTGAATAATTTTATAGCAAAGTATGCACTCATGTTAAGAAGAAAATATTCTGATAAAGAATTTTTGTTTCAGCTTACTGATCAAACAGGTATGAACCCTGTAAAGTTAGTAGTTCAGATTAATGAGAATGAAGGTGATCTCGTTGAATCATGCGAACATGATCTGAATAGACGCATGCAGTTAAGTACAATTAATTTGCCTTCTGATACAAACTATATTCAGCAATGGCATTTACATAAAAGGTTTAGTGATCCTGCTTTTGATCCACGTTCATCTTCGAACTGCGAGGATGCATGGAATTTATTAAACAATTTTGGAAACAGTGATGTGGTGATTGGCATTACTGATGATGGCTGCAAGCTCGATCATCCTGATTTTGATTCGCCTCAAAAATTTGCAAGCTGGGGTTACATGGATGACCTGAACCTTGTCTACCGTGAGTCAATAAGTGCAAATCCTCAAAATATGTATCAGGCCGGCTCCGATCATGGAACATGTTGTTCAGGTGTTATTGCTGCGGAAGTCGATGCATCTCTTGCCGTTGGTGCTGCTCCGGGCTGCAGGTTGTTACCGATAAAATGGGAATCTGATAATGGGGGATTGTTTATCAGCGATGATAAAATGATAACAGTATTGGATTTTATTAATGATAAAGTAGATGTACTTTCCAACTCCTGGGGTTCATCTCCTGTAAATACATGGGCATCAAATGTGGTTAACAAAATAGCATCGATGGCAATAACAGGGGGGCGCCGTGGCAAAGGAATTGTTTTCTTATGGGCCGCAGGAAATGAAAATTGCCCGATAGATTATTCTTCATCCCAGGATATTCCTTATACAAGTGGCGTTCAATGGAGATCCGATGGCTCAGGTGTTTGGATTGGCGTTGAAACCTCAAAAACTTTTGAGCATAATTTAGCAGGCATTCCCGGGGTAATGCATATTGCAGCATTGGCAAGTAATGCGCAACGCAGTCATTACTCCAACTATGGCAATAGTATTTCATTGTGTGCGCCAACAAACAATGTCCATGAATATTATCGCATGGTTGTTACAGGCCTGGGAATAACAACTTCATCAGGTATTTCTCCTTTCATTGACAACCAATTCGGAGGCACATCGAGTGCAACTCCTCTTGTTGCAGGCGTTGCAGGATTAGTCATTTCAGCAAATACAAACCTCACTGCACTGGAGGTAATTTCTATTTTACAACGTACTGCAAGCAAGGATTTAAATATGACAGGCTATGCAAAAACTCCTCCTGCCAGTTATGACCCTGATACATCGTGGGATGTTTCGCCCGTATCTCCTTTTAATACTGGAGATTTTAAAGATATTGGTCATGCAGATGGTACATGGAGTGGTTGGTTTGGTTTCGGCAAAGTAGATGCGGCAGCGGCTGTGGCAGAGGCATTGAAATCATCACCCGGAGTTATTAGCGAAAATACAATTACCAAAACCTCAACACCCTCTAAAGCAATTCCTGATAATAATCCTGTGGGCATTACCGATGTTATAACAGTGGATGAGGAAGGAAGTATTTCCGAAATAAAAATTGACATCGATATTACACATACCTACATAGGCGACCTGATAGTAAAAATTGCATCTCCGCAGGGTGCATCTGTGGTATTGCAAAACCGCAATGGCGGAGGCGCAAAGAATATCAATACAACCTATGATCTTCAAAATGCACCTTCCCTGTCTTCACTAAAGGGTCAGCCTGTTACCGGCGACTGGGTTTTACAGGTTGTTGATGCGGCAGCAGTTGATTCAGGGACATTAAATAAATGGGGCCTCACAATAACACTGACACAAGAGCAATCTGTAATACTTAATGATTCTCCGGGTATAACAATTCCTGATAACGATCCTGTAGGTATAGAACGCAGTCTTAATACAGCCGATGAAGGCACCATAAAGGAAGTGGAAGTTGGAGTTGATATCACTCACTCTTATATCAGTGATTTAATAATTAACCTTGTACCACCGGAGGGCTCAGCCATAACCCTGCACAACAGGACAGGCGGCTCGGCAGACAACATTATTAAAACTTATGACTTTAATAGTAACACGGATTTAAAAACACTGATCGGCGAAAAAGTACAGGGTATGTGGACGCTAAAAGTTTCTGATCTTGCAGGCCAGGATGTTGGCAAACTAAATAAATGGTCTTTAAAATTGGTTAAAGAATAAATAAGAAAACTTGGTTCTAAAAATTAATTTAAAGAGCGATTGTGATTCCCTGCATGGATATGATTGCGCTTTTAATAAAATAACTTTTATTATACTGCTTTATTTTTAGTAATAATGCACACTACTTGTAGCCTTAAAAAAAATATCAGCATTTATTCTTCAGTATTTTTCTTAAGTGCAGCCCTTAGAGGGCAAAATGCTGTTACACCTCTGAACAATAAAAAACCTCCTGTTATAATCTCAGCCAATGTTTTCACAGAAGGATGTTTTATTTCCCTAATTCCCATCGCAATCAATACCGCACCTGCACTTCCGGAAACAATTCTTTCGGCAGGACCAACATTTGTCATATCTGCTAACTTTTCCATAAAAATTTTTTTTCTGCCATTAAGTGTTTTAGAGTAAAAAGGCAATAGTATTTAAAAATCATTTTTCTCTTTTCACCAATCCCTCCACAAGATTTTGCCACTGTATTTTTGAAAATATGCCAATTGCACCCGCTCCAACAGCTGAATGACGAAGCTTATCCGTTAATGATTCTGTATCCTTATTCGGTTTCAGGTTACGATCAATTACACTCGCTGTAATTATTGTTCCTTCACGGGTTACAATAAAATTACTTGTAGCAGAATCATCATAAAAATGTGCGATATTCTTTTTATCGCCTTGCGGGTTCTCTGAAGGCCGCACACGAAATCCGACACTTTGAATATCACCTTCAGATGCTTCTTTTAATTCTTCTATTTTTACCCAATCATAACCATCACCTTCTTTGCTGCCCGGCCCCGGAATATCTATTTTCATATAATCTCCCTTATGCACTTTCCTGTCCACTTCATTTCCATTGTTATCAACAGCATAAAAACGAGCACTGATTATTCCGGCTACTTCATGCCATTTATTTACATCGAGCAAACGTTCTTTTACAGTTTTGTAAAAAATAATAGCTTCCTCAGTATTATGCAATGTAACAGAAGCTTCAGCCTCAGTTTTTTTTCCTGTATAATGTTCCGGGATTATTCCGATAATATCTTCCTGTTTCATAAAAATAAGATTGGTTCATTTTTTATTGAGATGAGCTGGTGCCTTAGTTGTTG
>DATBFI010000397.1:0-4474 GCA_036558585.1 Chitinophagaceae bacterium | reverse complement strand
TTCGCTTTTTAATTTCAATTCTGTAGCTATTGTGTTTTCAACTATAACATGGTACGTTCCCTTTTCGAGAGGCATAAATGTAGAATCTCCTACTATCGTTGTATCCAAGGCTCCATCTTTGTACCAGTGGTAAGTGTTATTACTTAGTGTACCGCCTGCATAAACAGAGAGTTTTCCCTCGTTGTAACGAATTGGTATTTTATACTGCGGCGCGTATATAAGTTCAAAACCATGAGCAGAGCCTATCCTGCTTACTTTTTCGACCACATCCTCCATATCAAAATCAAAATTATTATATGAAATGTCGGCCGTCCTGCCGACACTTAAACCGTCAAAATAATCTAAAAGATTGCCCGTACCACCGGAAAAATGATTGTGTGAAACATCGTACAGGTTAATGTATTCATCAACTATGTAAGGAATCGAACCTGAGAACCCGTTGTTTGAAAGATCCAAAGTATATAGAGAATTGAAAGTTCCCCCGGACCATTCTACCGGAATTGTTCCGGTAAGTTTATTATTCGACAGGGAAAGGTGTTTAAGATTATAAAGTTTTTCCAAGCCGGAAGGCAGCATACCTGTTAAATTATTCAATGACAGATCAAGCGAGGATATATCAGAAAGGTTTCCTAACTCAGACGGGATAGTGTCTGTTAAATTATTGCCTGATAGATCCATATAAGTGAGAATAGAAAGTTTTCCTAACTCAGGAGGTATATTTCCGGTTATACTGTTGGATGATAAATTCAAACTGGAAAGAAGAGAAAGATCACCCAAAGACGTATCAAGCGTTCCTTTTAAGTTATTGCCAGGTAAAGCCAGTTCTGAAACAGAAAACGAAGAACCTGCTCCAAACCCTGTTATGCCATACCATGTATTAACAGGCTTTATTAACCAATTGGAATCATTCTTCCAATTTTCGCCGTCCATATTTTTATAAAACTCAGCAAGTATGAGCGAATCGTGATTTTGAGCAACCGCAAGACTTGACATTTGAAGTGTGAGAATTACGAAAAGCGAAAATGTATAATAGATTTTCATAAAAAGGATTTTAATTCTGTAATGCGTACCCGCATTTCAAACTAAAATAAAAAAACCGGCTTTCCATAGTGTTCACCGAGTTTCTTCCGAAACCCCATGCGTAAAAATTAAAAGCTATTGGAGTCCGAAAACATAAACTATATACCGTAGTTAAAATTTCATTGACAATAATCGGGGTTCAATTAATGTTGCTCTTGCTAGTAAAATAATTTTTGGTTTTTCAAATATGCCGGGCATTGCTGTGATGTAATTAAGCTTTCTTAAAGTAGTGCAAATGTGAGATAATATACCCTCATCAGTGGTTACTTATACCATTCCCTTTTGTACAGCGTAGTTTGTTTTGCATAAAAATAATCTTTTGAAATCTATTTTTCAAATTCCGGTCGGGAGACCGGCTTTTTATTTTGCATTCGTAGCCTAATATATATGGACCGCAGCTGTTTGCTTTATTGCAACAGCTAAACACAAAACCTCTCCAGGGACATTGCTGAAGAAAAAAAGTTGCGTTCTGTTGTTTTTTATTTAATCGCGTCGGCGTAAGCCTGGCCAAGCACATTTAAATCTGTTCCATCATTCAAACGGCTGGCACCACTTGCCGAACGCAGAAGTGCAATGATGTAGTTGCCTTGTTTCATCCCTTGGACCATATCACTAAGAAGGGATGTTGAATTCGTGTATAGCTTAAATTCATTTGTTATTACCTGTTTACCCGTGTACTTTCTTATATAGTCCGCCACATCCACCAAATCTTGTGAGGGGTAAGAATCGCCGGATCCCGGGGCATGAACATTTACGTAATCAATGTCTAATGTTTTGTAGGCATCGAGCAGTTGCTTCGCTCTGGATACAGCATCACGTTGCGAACCTCCGTTCATCATGGCTTTAACTGTTGCAACATGTACACATCCATCCGCTACTTTTACACCATACTGTTTACAAACCTCTATTGCATTTTCTAATTCTGTAATGTAATCAGACATCGGGCCCTTATAATATATTTGATTCGTTGGTTCATTTTCTATGACTGCTACTTCAGGTTTATATTTGTCAAAAATCTCCCCAAGTTTTTTTCTATATGTAGCCATATCCTGCGGAAAGGACTTAGGGGTACGCCCTGTTTTCTCCCAATTCAAATTTAGAATAACATGAATCCCGTTCTGAGAAAACTTTTCTAAACTCCCTACGTGCCCATCAAAAGTGCTTACTATAACCCGGGCTCTTACATAATTTGCTTCTAATTTTTTAAGTACGGTAATCTTTTGGTCTGTGGAGAGGTTGTCAAACCCAGCGCCAAATTGAGTTCCCGTATCTGAAGCTTCATCACCTGCAATGCTATTCATTGAAGTAACCGCGGCCACTTGACCACTTGTACCGGTCGTTACCGCTTCTTTTTTACAGCTAAAGGTTGTGACGATACAGCAAACGATTAGTAAAAGGGGTAATGTTTTCATAATTGGAATTGTTAGACATTAATAATTAGAGAGTTATTGCTCCCGGGGTAACTGATTAAGTTTTCCCGCAAGTTAATTTTGATACAATCTGTTTAGCATACTTTGAAATACACAGCCACTTTTTGCAGCCGTGTATATACGCATGCCTGCACTCTGCATCATATCTTATGCAGCTTATTCGTTCGGGTTAATTGAAATTGGGGATAGTGTCTTAAGCAATTCATAAGTTTGGTTTCTACTTTTACCCTGGCTAATTGCTGCGCAAAACTTTAGTGTAATGGTGACTAAAATTCGCGAGTTTAGAGATCCATCCTTTCGAATTTTTATTTTTAAAAGTTGGGATTGTGAGCAAATTTTGTTCCAGTTTCTCTATTTTATATCCCCTTTATTAATTTTTCCTAAATTTTTATTTGCCTGGTCGGAACATTTTATAAACAGAGTTGCCCAATTTCCTCCGGCTAAACATACAACCTTCGGGAAAGTCGAGTAGCAAGGATTGCAGCCCAAGCCCCAGGGCCGGTGTATCTGCAGTCAGAGACATGCGGATAACAATAACTTTTATAGAAACAACTACAAGGAACGAGGAATTAAACAACGGGGATTTTCTTTATTCTTTAATAAGTGCAGGATAAATATAATCTTTCAGTAATGCACCGGCATTCTTTTCAATATCCCATTTATTGTAATTGCCGGCAGTTACTACAACTATCAGATTACGTGTCTTGTCAAAAAAAATTCTTTGATCTCCATTTCCCACACAGGCAACCATAGAAATTGGTTTGTTCCTTATAGTGTCGTGCCAAAGCCAGAATTGATATCCATATGCGCCACCACCCCGTTGTACTTGCGCTTGAAAAGATTCCTGCACCCATTTCGCCGGCACGACCTGTTTATCTTTCCACTTTCCGTTGTTATTATAAAGCAATCCGAATTTTAAAAGATCCCTCGAACGTAATCTTAATCCTGAGGCTGCAGCGGGCAAATCTGTTCCGGGGTACTTTACCCATTCAAATCGTGTTATTCCCAATGGCTGAAAAAGATACTCCTTAGCGAACTGGTCTATTTTCTTTCCTGATGTTTTTTCAATTATCGCAGCAAGCAATTGCGTAGTTCCTCCATTATATTTCCAAACCTTTCCGGGTGGAGATTCCATTGGCTGACTTAATACATATTCCACAGGGTTTGGACTTCTGATCATTTTTACTTCACTGTTCTCAGGATCATCATATGGCACTTCTTCGTTCCATAAAAGCCCCGAGCTCATAGTAAGCAAATGCTTTATTGTCAACAAAGATTTTAAACCGGTATCCTGCTTTGCATATTCGGGAAAGAAATCGAATATTTTTTGGTCGACGCTTTTTATTTTTCCCTGTTGAATGGCAATACCGATACAAGCAGATACGATACTTTTGGAAATGCTCCTGATATCATGAAGACTATCTTTTGCATGAATGGCTATACCAAGGTCGTCTCCCCAATGCTCGTCCTTACCAGGCCAATATTTTTCATACACCAGCAGATTATTCCGGGCAATCAGCAAACTATGTATGTTTGGATAAGTGCCGTTACGAATTGCTGTATCTATTTTGTTGATCATTGATGGATCGATACCTGCATCTGCCATTGATGCAACAGGGACACCGTCTTCATTTTCTATGATTTGTTTTTTATCCTGTGGTAAACAGCCTGCGGGAAAAAGAAGAAACAGGAGTAAATAAAAGAGCGAAGCCTTTGCTGACATAATGATGTTTGAAACTAAGGTAGGAAATATTATCAGGGAATTGCTGTAGATGTCTTATCGTGAATTCTTTCACTGCCTGAAAATATATATTAGAGCTAAGACACAATTTGTTTTGCATAATTGTTTTTAATCCCGTTCCTTATTATAAGATAGGCTGTGAGTACTATTAACATATAAGGCGCGATCCAGATTACATAGCTGGATTCAGGCTGAAAGCTTCCTCCTGTTATTGTCCATATTC
>DATBFI010000396.1:0-13271 GCA_036558585.1 Chitinophagaceae bacterium | reverse complement strand
AGCGGATTTTATTATGTCTGAAGAAAACAATATTGTTAATCAAAACGCTGATGAACAGGAGTCTGCTCCTGCAGCCGAAAATACGGCTGCCGAAGCGACAACAGCGACATCAAATGAACCTGTAGAGGAAGCATCACCAGCAGTGATTGAAAAAACAGAACCGGTTGTGGTGCAGGAACCCGTGGCCGAAACTGTAGCGGCACACGACGATTTCGACTGGAGTATCGATAAACGTAATGTTTCTCACTATTCTCCGGAAGAAAAAGCAAAATATGATAAGGTGTATGAAAACACTTTTGTAGCTATTGAAGATGGTGAAATTGTTCATGGCAGTGTGGTGGCGTTAACCAAAACCGATGCTGTTATAAACATTGGTTTCAAAAGCGATGGACTTGTATCACTGAATGAATTCCGTGATATGCCTAACCTGAGAGTTGGCGATGACGTGGAAGTAATGGTAGTAGAAAAAGAAGACAGGAATGGGCATCTTTTTCTCAGCCGCAAATCTGCGCGTATATATCGTGCGTGGGAAAGAATTGTAGAGGTGCACAAAACAGGCGAGGTAGTGACTGGTATAGTGACCAGCAAAACCAAAGGCGGTCTGATTGTGGACGTATTTGGTATGGAAACATTTTTGCCAGGTTCACAAATTGACGTGAAGCCTGTGACTGATTACGATCAGTTCGTTGGTAAAACAATGGAATTCAAGGTCGTTAAGATAAATGAAGCAATCAAGAATGCTGTTGTGTCTCACAAGGCTCTTATTGAAAGTGACATAGAAGCTCAGCGTGCTCAAATAATGAGTAAACTTGAAAAGGGCCAGGTGCTGGAAGGTACTGTGAAGAACATAACGGATTTTGGTGCATTTATGGATCTTGGGGGATTGGATGGCTTGCTTTACATCACAGATATTTCCTGGGGACGTATTTCGCATCCAAGCGAAGTATTAAAGATGGATCAGAAACTGCAGGTTGTAGTACTGGATTTTGACGATGATAAAAAGCGTATCAGCCTTGGTCTAAAACAATTAACTCCTCACCCGTGGGATGTATTGCCTGAATGGATCCATGAAGGCGCTATTGTTAAAGGCAAAGTAGTGAATATTGAAGATTATGGTGCATTCCTCGAAATATTGCCGGGTGTTGAAGGTCTTGTACATGTGAGTGAAATCACATGGGCAAATACACCTATTAATGCAAAAGAATACTTTAAGTTGGGTGATGAGCACGAAGCAAAAGTTGTAACGCTTGATAAGGATTCACGCAAAATGAGTCTCTCCATTAAACAGCTTACACAAGACCCGTGGAGTACTATTGAAACAAAATATCCTGAAGGCAGCAGGCACAGAGGTCTGGTAAAAAATATTACCAATTTTGGTGTGTTTGTTGAATTGGAGCCTGGTATTGGAGGTATGATACACATTAGTGATCTTAGCTGGTTAAAGCGCTTCAATCATCCTTCAGAATACGTGAAAGTAGGAGAACACATTGATACTGTTATTCTCGGTGTTGACAAAGAAAACAGGAAACTGCAATTAGGTCATAAACAACTTGAAGAAGACCCATGGAATGCGCTGCAGGATACTTTTGCAGTAGGTTCTGTTCATGAAGGAACAGTTGTCCGTAAGGATGAGAAAGGAGCAATCGTTCAGTTGCCATATGGTTTGGAAGGATTTGCACCTGGTCGTCACTTAATTAGGGAAGATGGTAAACCTATAACTGCCGATGAAACCGCTCCGTTCATGGTAATTGAGTTTGACCGCAATGAGAAACGCATTGTGCTGAGCCATACCAGGATTTGGGAACAGGCAAAAGCAGAAGAAAAAGAGGCTGCAAAAAAAGAAGCCAGGGTAGAAGCAGATAAAACTAAAAAGGCAGTGAAGAATATCCAGGGCAAAGTTGAGAAAGCCACACTTGGTGATCTGGGTGCATTGGCGGAAATCAAAGAAAAGCTGAAGAAAGAGGAAGGCAAGTAGTAAATAATGATAATTTTTTGAAAAGAGGCTGATTGTAAAAATCGGCCTCTTTTATTTCTGCACGTATGGGCTTTATATTTTTTGTCGCATTTTATAACTGGATTTATTTTTTTGCGACCTCTTGCTTTTTAGTATCCATTACACATCTAAAGCCAATATGGTTCGTGGCCGACCGGTATTCGCCCTTTCCACGGGTACCCACCATATATCGCGTGCAATATTGATCGGTACATAAAAATGAACCTCCTCTCTGTACCTTCTTTTTTATACCAGGCTCTGCCGGATCATATGAATCAGCCGGCCCTTGCGGGTTTTTAACTACACCCCGCGCAGCCAATGTTTGGTAATAGTCGGCCCTGTACCAATCGTTGCACCATTCCCAAACATTACCTGCAATATCATACAAACCATACACATTGGCTGGAAATTGTTTTACAGGCGCAATACCAGAAAAACCATCTGCTCCAATATCTTTGCCGGGAAATAAACCTTCAAAAATATTTGCCATCCATTTGCCATCAGGTTTTAGCTGATTACCCCATGCATAAAGATTCCCTGCCTTGCTCCCTCTTGCCGCAAACTCCCATTCAGCCTCAGTAGGCAAACGTTTTCCGGCCCATTTTGCATAAGCCAGTGCATCTTCCCAACAAACATGAACAACCGGATAATTTTCTTTACCTGTTAAATCGCTGCCCGGACCCAGCGGGTGTTTCCAGTCGGCGCCCTTTACATAATTCCACCACTGAAGATAATTATTCAGCGACACCTCTCCGGCCGGTGGTGAAAACACGACTGAGCCTGCAAATAAATTTTCTTCAGGTGCTCCTGGAAATTCTTCACGTGTTGGTTTTTGTTCGGCAACTGTAACATACCCGGTAGCTTTTACAAACTTTGCAAACTCAGTATTAGTTACTTCCGTCGCATCCATATAAAAACCATCCACATAAACACGATGAACAGGACGGGCATCATTCATTTGTTCATGACCACCATCCTTTATACCAACAGGATTTACCCCGCCCATACTAAACTCGCCACCCGGTATCCACACCATCCCCTCAGGAGCAGAAGCGGGTTGGATATCCCTATTTAGTATTGTCTCTTTAAAATCGTTGCCACCTCCATTAGCGTAGAGCGTACTATCCTCTGGCGTAAGTCCATTAATTGTACAGGAAATTGCATTTGCGATTTTATCATTAGAGATACCCGTAATATCAGCCTTGTTTTGCTGAACGCTGTTATTGCAACTGATCATCAAAACAATTAAAGGGGCAAAGAATAAGGATGGGATGGTAGTTCTGAATTTCATGACAGTTTATTCATTAGTTAGAACCTTTCGGGGAGTGTAAAAAATCAACCCACAAAATACTTTTTATAAAGATAAGGTATCGTTAAAGGCCAAATTAATTTTTTCGCCTGACAGTATTCTATTGTAACGGCTGAACCAAAATAATGACTTTGCTTTCACACAAATATGATAGGTTTGCTGCCCTGTAACAAAGGATACGATATGAGTTTAGTAGTAGTTGGTACAATGGCTTTTGATGCGATCGAAACGCCATTCAGCAAGACTGATAAAATAATTGGCGGCTCCGCAACCTATGCTGCCTACACCGCAAGCCATTTTACAAAACCGGTGCAACAGGTATCTATTATTGGATATGATTTTCCCCGGGAGGAATTAGATGAGTTGCAGTCAAGAGGCGTACAATTAGATGGCGTTGTAGTTGTGCCTGATAAAAAATCTTTTTTCTGGAGCGGTAAATATCATCTTGATATGAATACACGTGATACACTGGTCACTGACTTGAATGTGCTCGCAGATTTTGATCCTGTTTTGCCCGGGCACTACAGAGAATCAGAATTTGTAATGCTTGGAAATCTTGCGCCCGGCACCCAGATAAAAGTAATTGAGCAAATGAAAGAGCGTCCTAAACTCATCGTACTGGACACCATGAATTTTTGGATAGAAACAACTTTGGATGAGTTAAAAAAAGTGTTACGAATGATTGATGTATTGCTGGTAAATGATAGCGAGGCACGCCAGTTGACAGGTGAGTATTCTCTTGTAAGGGCAGCACACAAAATATTAAAAATGGGGCCTTCTTATCTTATTATAAAAAAGGGAGAGCACGGTGCATTGCTGTTTAATAATAACCAGGTTTTCTTTGCTCCTGCATTGCCTCTCGAAGAAGTGTTTGATCCTACAGGGGCAGGAGATACATTTGCGGGTGGCTTTATCGGTCATATCGCAAAAACAAAAGATATTTCTTTTGAAAACATGAAAACGGCTATTATTGTTGGTTCTGCCATGGCCAGTTTCTGCGTGGAAAAATTTGGCGCAGACCGTTTGAAAGAAATTACAAAATCAGATATTGATTCAAGGCTTGAAGCATTTGTGCAGCTAGTAAATTTTGATATTGCAATTGTCTAAGGAAACTTTTGTATGAGTTAAACTAATCATTCCAAAATGCGTAACAATAAAAGTGAAAAAAAATTTTTGCACAACAACTTTTCATAACTACTTTCGCACCCGCTATGCTGACAATAATGAAACATACAAAGTGCACAAAATTTTTCTTGAATGAGGAAGGTGCATAAGCTTGTATGTCGCAACATAACTTAAAAAAGCAGAAGCCTTCCTCGAAACAGGAAGGCTTTTTTAATTATTAGGTTTTGTGCCAACAGCATTATGCAGCATAGCTAAGTATATAAAAAATATTTTTAACTATAACACCATTAATCTCCCGAATCGGGATGAGGAGGATTTATGAAAGTAGCCGTAGTAGGAGCCACCGGTTTAGTTGGCACCAAAATGTTGCAGGTTCTTGCAGAGAGGAATTTTCCTGTAACTGAATTAATTCCTGTCGCATCAGAAAGATCTGTGGGCAAAGAAGTGGAATTCAAAAAGAGAAGGTATAAGGTTGTAAGTATGACAGATGCCATTGCCGCAAAACCTGCGGTAGCGATATTTTCAGCAGGTGGCAGCACTTCACTGGAGTGGGCGCCGAAGTTTGCCGAAGCGGGTATCACAGTAATCGACAACTCAAGCGCTTGGAGAATGGATCCTGCAAAAAAATTGATTGTGCCGGAAATAAATGCTGATGCATTAACGGCTGAAGATAAAATTATTGCAAACCCTAATTGCTCTACCATTCAAATGGTGGTTGCTCTCAATCCCTTACATAAAAAATACAAGATTAAAAGAATTGTAGTAAGTACCTACCAGAGCGTTACAGGTACGGGTAAAAAAGCCGTGGACCAGTTGTTCAATGAGCGAAAACAAGTACAGGGTGATATGGCATACAAGTATCAGATAGATCTGAATGTAATTCCGCAAATTGACGTATTTCTTGAAAATGGCTATACCAAGGAGGAAATGAAAATGGTAAATGAAACAAAAAAGATAATGCGCGACAATAGTATTCGCGTAACTTCTACAACTGTTCGTATTCCTGTAATCGGAGGCCATAGTGAAAGTGTAAATATTGAATTTGAAAAAGACTTTGACCTGGATGAAGTAAAACAATTACTAAAAGATGCACCTGGTGTTGTTGTCCAGGACGATCCCACACAGCAACAATACCCTATGCCTTTATGTGCGCACGAAAAAGACGAAGTGTTTGTGGGAAGATTACGTCGCGACGACACTCAGCCAAACACTTTGAATATGTGGATTGTAAGTGACAATCTTCGTAAAGGTGCAGCTACCAATGCAATTCAAATAGCAGAATACTTAACAGAAAAAGGTCTGTTGTAAAACATTTTTATATTGTGAGTGATACAGCCGGTGATATTTATTATTACCGGCTTTTAAATTATCAATTGCTGACGTGTTTTTTATTAAAAAATATTAAGTGTTGATAAATAATTTGCTGAAGGATTATGGGACTATTTTTTAATGAGGGGCCATTTTAGTTATAGACTTACACATACTGCCGGATCCTCGTAAGCCAAACAGTAAATAAAAATGTTTATAAAGATTAAACTGTGTATAAAAATCAATAAGAAAAAACAGACCTACAAAATGTACCAGTATTTTTGCAGTAATGTTTGCACTGAAAAAATTTCTATTTACTATAACTCTCTTATTTTTTCTCCACCACGCTTTTGGGCAAACAGATAGCTTTTTGCAATCTCTCATTGATAGTGCAAAGGTTGAAGTTTCTAAACGTGCTCCTGCAATTAAAGATTCTTCAAGGAGGGTTGTAAAACCTGTTCCTGTAAAAGTGGATACTGGTAAAGCAATTATCCCTTTCCACGATACTGCTTCAACAGTTAAAAAACCGGCTTCAAATGTATTGAGAGATTCTTTACAAAAAGATTCAGTAGCCACTGCGTCTCCTGCCATTTCAGTTTCAAAACCATTAAGTTGGGAAGAAGATAGCACATTTATAAAGCTGCTTGAATTGTCAGTGGTCAAAACAAAGTCGCAATCTCTTTTTAGAGAAGAGGATTTGCATCAGCCCCAGCGAAAAGAGTATTTGTTTTATATGCTGGTAGGCATAGTACTCCTGCTGGCAATAACAAAGCAATTATTTCCCAGATATTTTCACAACCTGTTTCTTTTGATGTTCCAGGCATCATTTCGACAAAGGCAAACAAGGGAACAGATGATGCTGCAGGTCCTGCCCTCCTTATTAATGAATATTTTCTTTGTAGTGGTAGCCGGATCATTTATTGCATTGCTCGCTGATATACATGACTGGCTAAATACAACCTTTTGGTGGCTTACATTATATAGTATCTCATTGCTGGCACTCGTGTACATTTTCAAATATCTTGTAATTCAATTCATGGGTTGGGTTTTTAACGCTAAAGAGCAGGCATCTACTTATGGCTTTATTGTATTTCTTGTTAATAAAGTACTTGCACTGGTGCTATTACCGCTTTTATTCCTATTTGCTTTTTCAACCGGCCATATGCAGGATGTAATACTTACCATCGCTGCATGTATTGTTATTTTGTTACTAATATTCAGGTACATTATTTCTTTAACAATTATTCGGAGAGCACTTAGCATACATCCGTTGCATTTTTTTATTTATCTTTGCGGCATTGAACTAATGCCTATGTTTATTATGTACAAGGTGATGTTCAGTTATATAGGCAACAGCAATTAACAAAAAAAATTTCAGAATTCAAGCATGCTAAAAAATGGGTCTCAAAAATCTCCCGGCAGTGCAAAACTTACCCGGAGTATATTAATTACCCAGCCAAAGCCTGAAAGTGAAAAATCTCCCTACTTCGAGCTTGCCAGGAAATATAATGTAGAAGTAACGTTTCATCCGTTCATTAAATTGGAACCAATACCGGCGAGGGAATTTCGCAGGCAAAAGATTGATATTGCCACTTATTCAGCCGTTATTTTTACTAGTCGGAATGCAATTGATCATTTTTTTCGTATTTGCGATGAAATGAAGCTCAATATTAGTCAGGATACAAAATACTTCTGTATAACTGAGGCAGTGGCTTTATATCTTCAAAAATTCATACTTTATAGAAAGAGAAAGGTTTTTTATGGCGCTGATGGTACTAATAAAAGTATGTTTGATGTAATAAACAAGCATAAAGAGAATGAAAAATTTCTTTATGTGTGCAGCGAAAACCAGCAGGATAATGAAATAGTAAACTGGCTTAAAAATAATCATTGTGAATACCAGTTGGCTTTTATGTACCGATCCGTCAGTAATGATGTAAAACCAGTAATGGATAAACAGGAATTCGATGTAATCTGTTTTTTTACTCCCAGCGGTGTAAGAAGTCTCTTTGATAATTATCCTTCTTTTGTTCAAAATGGAACCTTTATAGGTGCTTTTGGAAATAATACGATTAAAGCCATTGAAGAAGCCGGCCTGAATGTAGAGATTAAAGCACCCGCCCCACACGCACCAAGCATGATTGCCGCTTTAGATATCTTTTTAGCGGAACAGAATAAAAAATAGCCTAAAAATAGAAAGTACCGTAATAACGGTGGTTATTATTTGCTGTCGTATATAAAACTAATCTCGAGTATAAATTGCAATTACTTTTAATACCAGCTTGTAACTATGGTTGTTGCATTGTTACATTGCAATCCTGTCTGCTCACCATGCAGGCATTCAGCTATATTGTTTTGCATAAACAAAAGCCTGGCGGCAATTAATTTTTAACTTCCTGATTTGTAATAGGCTCTTTTCTTTTAACGATTAAGTACCAGTCTCCTTCAAGTGGAAGGAAACCATATTCATAACAGAAGTAATAAACATTACCTTTTTTGTTTACATATTGATGTGTGTGGTAATGAAATTGGAATCCTTTATTTATCAGATTTGATTTTGGTTGCTTAACCATATTTTCTTTGCCGAGAAGCTCTTCTAAAATGCGCCTGTTTCGCTGCAAGTTCTTGTTAATGTTGCGCACGTATGAACTCTCTTCAATTTTTGCCTTATTGTTATAGGCATTGCGGCAATAATCATCGCAAAATTTTTTATCACTACGGCCTTTAAGTGATTTACTACATTCGAGACACAAACGGTTTAAGGTTTCCATAGCCTAAAATACAGAAAATTATCCGTTTTTAAACGTTTAAAAACGCTTATACCCGAAAGTAATCGAATAAAAACCGACTATCATTTAATGGTCACCCCATCTTTGTGTCATCATCGGTAGGCCGCCGTAGTCGATAAATCAAATTTGAAAATTATTAAAACGAAAGTTATGAACAGTTTAAAAAACAAAGTACAATTAATTGGTAATCTTGGAAATGCTCCTGAAGTAAAGACATTAGATGGTGGCAACAAACTTGCCCGGTTAAGTCTGGCCACAAATGAAACCTATAAAAATTCAAAGGGAGAAAAGGTTACGGAAACACAATGGCACAACGTAATTGCATGGGGTAAAACTGCTGAAATAGTAGAAAAATATTTCACAAAAGGAATTGAAGTTCTTGTGGAAGGTAAGCTTATTAACCGGAATTATACCGATAAAGAAGGCGTAAAGCGTTATATTACTGAAGTACAGGCTAATGAACTACTGATATTATCCAGGAAGTAAAAGTCTAAAATAAAACCCTTCCTTTTTCATAATAAGGTGTTTTTCACTGTGGTTTGTGAAAAGCACCTTTTTCTATTTCAGCTCTTATCAACCTTGCAAACTTAATAATGACGAAAAAAATAAGTCACGAAAAATTATTGTTCAGGTAAATTATACATAGCCATCAGTTTCAGCAGCACGCCATTTGTCCAGCCAAAACCATCCTGGGACGGGTATTCACCACCCCCTGCCTTAAGATGTGTATCTTCTACATTGTATTTTTCCATTAGCTTACCTGTAGATTTATATACCTTAATATTTAGTTGTACCCAACGTGTTGCTGCTTCTTTTGCAATATCCGTTAATCCATAATTATCCAATCCTTTAATAGCAATGAATTGCAGCGGTGCCCACCCATTGGGGGCATCCCATTGCTGGCCACTATTTTTTAAAGTTGTAGCAAATCCTCCTGCTTTTAAGAAATCTTTCTGTGCTGCATCCGCGAGTTTTTTTGCAACATCCTTCGGAGCTACATTGAAAAATAATGGTGTAGTGCCTGCAATCGTTTTTTCTTTGCTTAAACCGTTTTGTAAAATATTATAATCATAGTACCAGTTATCTTCTGTATTAAAGCAATATTTATTAATTGCGCTTTTTCTTTTCTCTGCAAGCTGGTTATAGTAGTTCTGCTGCAATAAATTTCCTGTTTCCTTGTAAGACTTTGCCAGTGTAAGTTCCAGGTGATAGAGCAAACAATTAAGATCAACCGGCACAAGATCGGTCACCTGTATTGAAGCAAGACTTTGTCCATCGGCAAACCAACGAGTACTAAAATCCCAGCCGCTTTCTGCGCAACTGCGCAGGTTTCTGTACAGTGAATTTTTATCCCCGCTATAAGTTGTGCCGAGAGTAGAATCTTCATAAAACGACTCCTGCCTGGGCCGGGCACTTTGATCATAGTAACGGTTTAAAATTTCTCCTCCGGCCATTTGTACTACATGTTTTGTTGCGGCGGTTTTATCCATCCAGTAATCATATTCTTTTTGCAATGCATCTTTATACAATGCATACACCATATTGCCTTTTTTTTCTGCAAGCAGCTCGAGCATCATAGAAAAATAAGGTGGTTGTGAACGACTGAGATAATAAGTACGGTTACCATTGGGTATATGTCCATATTGACTTATCAGGTACGCAAAATTCTTTATCATATTTTCAATCATATCATAACGATTGCTTTCCTGCAGACCGAGCATTGTAAAATAAGAGTCCCAGTAATATATTTCACGAAAACGGCCACCCGGAACAATATATGCATTTGGTAATGCCAAAAGGGAGCTGCCATTTACAGGTGTGTCTGCCTCTCGTTTTAATACATCCCACAAACGTATGATGTGTGTTTTTACATCTTCACCTGTATCTGTATGAAAATTGTCAGCATGATTTTGTGGTACTGTAAAATTTTCTTCAACGAATTGTTTCAATGAAAATTTTACTGCAGGATTTTTTATAGCAGAAAGATAATCTTCCACTATTTTTTGGGGATCGTGTTTAGGCACACAATCTGCAAATGTCTTATTGTCGGAAAATATGCGGCTCATCTGCACATCAGTAAATAGCTTACCATAAATTTTATCAGGTGCATTAACTGACTGGGCAGAACTCATAAAAAAAATTAAAAGGAAAAAAGGGAGAAGGAGTAAAAAATTTTTCATATAAAATATTTCGATACCCGAATGTAATAAAAAAGAATCGTGCAAAGTAAATGAATGCTACAGCAAACAGGCAAGAGAAAATGTGTAGAGCATCTTTCTGTCTTTATCAGTATTGATGCCAGTTAAAACAAAGAGATGCAACCTTTTCAGTTATGTCGCATAAAATAATCGAACTATTTTCAGGCAATAATGATTTACACTTTTAGATTTGCCATATGCAGCAAATAAAGAACATCATTTTCGACCTGGGGGGTATTTTTCTTAATATCGATTTTTTAAAAACAGAAAAGGCATTTAGAGAGATCGGAGTAACTCAATTTAGTGATCTTTACACACAACATCATGCTTCAGATATATTTGAACTTCTTGAAACAGGGAAAATTTCCCCGGAAGAATTTCATCATGCCTTTGTACATGAAACAGGCATTCATCTTACCTATGACCAATTAAAAAATGCATGGACTGCTTTACTACTCGATTTTCCAATTGAGCGGCTACACTGGCTAAAGGAAATTGGAAAGCGCTATAACATTTTTCTTCTTTCTAATACTAATAAAATTCACTACGATGTTTTTATACAAAGCTTTTATAAACAAACTGGCGAAGATTTTAATAAGTATTTTATAAAAGCTTATTACTCTCATGAAATAGGATTGCGCAAACCCTATCCTGAATCTTATTTATACATTTTGAATGAGCAAAATATTAAACCTGAAGAGACGCTCTTTATTGACGATACACTTAAAAATATTGAAGGGGCGAAACAGGTGGGCCTGCAAACATTACATTTGATTTATCCAAAAACAGTGCTTGATTTGAAATTATAGATTACAGATCAGGAGCCGAACGGGATAACAGGTTAGTACAGCCAGGCGCGATGCACAAAGAGTCTGGGACAGAACCATAAATTTATTATTCAACATTATTTCACTTCCTCAAAATCAATATACTCTCCATCTGTAGTGGTTGTATTTTTTTTATTTGATGGGGGCTTTGTTTTTGAACTACTATTTTGTTGTTGCTGTGCCCGCATTTGTTCCTGCTGCCTATTGCGCACGTCATTTACATGATTTCTGAATTGAGCAGTGGTTTTTGATACCGGCACAATGAAATCAAAAACAAGTTTATATAATAAATAAAGGATCAGTATGGTAGCAATAACATCAATCATTACGTGTAATTTAAACAGCCATCATTTCTTTTTCTTTTGCGGCAAGATGTTTATCGATAAGAGCTATAAACTTATCCGTTAATTGCTGAATATCTTTTTCTGCATCTTTTGCGGCATCCTCACTTAAACCATCTTTCTGTAGCCTTTTAATATGCTCAATTGAATCTCTGCGTATATTACGAATAGCCACTCTTGAATGCTCTCCTTCCGCACTTGCTTTTTTAAATAATTCTTTTCTGCGTTCCTGCGTAAGCGGTGGCATAAATAAGCGGATCTGGAGCCCATCATTTTGCGGAGTAATACCAATATTGGCTTGTAATATAGCTTTCTCTATTGGTTGTATCATATTCTTTTCCCAGGGCTGAATGCTTAATGTTCGTGCATCAAGAACGTTAATGTTTGCCACCTGGTTTATGGGCGTGTGAGCTCCATAATAGTCGACCATAATACCATCCACGAGCGAAGGAGTTGCCTTTCCTGCTCTTATTTTTACAAGCTCAGCTTCAAGGTGATTAATTGCTTTTTTCATTTGCGATTCTGCATCATCCATTACAAGTTCCAGTTCTTCTGATGACATAATTTCTATTTTAAACAGAAACAAAACTAATAAATTGAGAGACTCTTGCAAAGGCTGTGAAATATTTTAATAAGCCTTTAGTATTCGACTCTTTTTCGACAGAGAAGGAATGATTTTTAATTTTATTGGTTAATTGCAAGATTTGAGCTATGCATACAAGCTATTTCTCCGGGATTGCATTTTTAATACGCCCTTTGATCATTGGTTAATTAACGATTCGTTCCTGAATAACAATTGAAAACGGTTAGTGGTTGTTCTCTTACTCTTCTTTTACAACTGCATTCTCTTTTGAAGTATATAAAGTAAGAATTTTTGTATCCTGCAAATTAGCAGTGCCAACTTCATCCTCTCCAACTACATGTAAAGGTCTGCGGCGTTGAAAGGTAAAATACTTGATAACAAAAATTGTCGCAAAAAAAGTGAGAACCAGTATAGCTGAAATTAAATTGATATTCAGTGATTGGATATAAAAAGAAATTACTGCGAAACCAGCAGCCGCAATTAAAAGTGTTATGGTGACTTTTGTATGCGAAAAACCTTTGTTTAATAGTAAATGATGCACATGGTTTCTATCTGGGGCAAAGGGTGAAACTCCTTTTGTAAGCCTTATTATAAAAACACGTAAAACATCAAGAAGAGGTATCAATAAAATTCCCAGGCCTACAGCGATCGAAGATGTTATGGGAAAACTTTTTGCTGTACTTCCGGTTTCTATAAACTTTATCAGCAAAATAGCATTAACGAGGCCAATCAACATAGAACCGGAATCTCCCATAAAAATTCTTGCCGGCGGAAAATTAAACATCAGGAAAGCAAGTA
>DATBFI010000395.1:0-5717 GCA_036558585.1 Chitinophagaceae bacterium | reverse complement strand
ATTTTATGGCAAGTAACACCTGCCTTAAACAATTAGTGCTTTGCATCCTGGCTACTGTTTTTTTCCCCTTGTTGTTGCGACCTCAAAACTTCACCATAAGGGGAACGGTGAAACAAAAATCTTCCGGCGAAACGCTTACCGGAGCAAGTGTAAGTATAATAGAAAAAAATGGTGTGGGTGTAACTACCAATGATTACGGTTTTTACTCTATTTCGCTTCCCAAAGGCAACTACACATTGCGTTTTTCCTATGTTGGATACAGGCAGGAATTAATTTCCGTAAAATTAGATTCAAATGTTACGGCTAATGTTAACATGTCTGACGAAGCCGGTTTGCAGGATGTGGTGGTAAGCACTAAGAAAGATAACGATAACCTTACCAGGGCCACAATGGGTACAGAAGTGCTAAACATGAAAATAGCTGCAAAGATCCCGGTAATATTCGGCGAAAAAGATTTGGTAAAAACCCTACAACTGCTGCCGGGTGTAAAATCAAACGGCGAGGGAGGCAACGGCTTTACGATAAGAGGCGGCTCTACCGACCAAAACCTGATACTCCTGGATGAAGCGCCGGTGTATAACGTATCGCACCTGTTGGGCATGTTCAGCACTTTCAATAGCGATGCCATTAAAGATGCAACCATTATTAAAGGCAACAGCCCGGCACAGTTTGGCGGGCGCCTTTCATCTGTGCTGGATGTAAAAATGAAAGAAGGAAATAATAAGAATTACGAGCTAAGCGGCGGCATTGGATTGATCAGCAGCAGGTTAACGGTAGAGGGGCCAATTCAAAAAGAAAAATCATCATTCATCATATCGGGCAGGCGCACTTATGCGGACCTTATTGCAAGACTGTCGCCCGATTTTAAAGACATGAGTTTATATTTCTATGACCTGAATGCCAAGGTAAACCTGGCAATCAACAGTAAAAACAGAATATTTTTCTCCGGCTATTTTGGGAAAGATGATTTTGGCGTATCTAACGTGTTTGGAAGCAGGTGGGGCAATGCTACGGGCACCTTAAGATGGAACAGTGTATTGAGCAGCAAATTATTCTCCAATACTTCCTTCATTTATAGCAATTATGATTTCAATGTTGGTTTCAACAGCGATGGCAGTAACACAAATTTCAATTCGCATATCAGGGATTTGAACCTGAAGCAGGATTTTACTTTGTATGCAAACGTTAAAAATACCATGCGTTTTGGCTTTAATGCGATATATCATACAATTACCCCAACCATAGCGGAAGGAACAGATATTGTGAATGATAAGAAAAGCCGTAAAGGATTGGAAAATGCAGTGTACGTAAGTAATTATTATAAGGCTTCTGATAAAATTAATCTTGACTATGGATTGCGGTTCTCATTTTACAGCATACTGGGCGGCGATACCTACAATATTTACCACGATGGCCGGCTAATTGACTCTGTAAAATTAGCTGATGGAAAAATCGGTAAAACCTATTACAACCTGGAACCAAGGTTATCTGTCAACTACAGGCTGAACAATACAGCAAGTTTAAAAATTGGTTATGTCCGCAACACGCAAAACCTGCACCTTATGAGTAATTCTACCGGCGGCAGCCCCACCGACCAATGGATCGGCAACAGCTATAATATAAAACCTGAAATAGCCGACCAGTTTAGTATAGGTTTCAATAAAAACCTTAACAACAATGCTTTTGAATTGAGTACTGAAGCCTATTACAAAATAATGCAACACCAGATAGATTATAAAGACGGAGCCAACATAAATACAGTTCCTGATATAGAAAGTGAATTACTCTTTGGTAAAGGCAGGGCTTATGGTTTGGAAATTTTATTGAAAAAGAAAACAGGAAAACTTACAGGATGGATCGGCTATACACTTTCCAAAACTGAAAGACAAATAGATGGCATCGATAATGACCAATGGTATAATGCCAAACAAGACCGTACGCATGGTTTGTCCATAGTAGGCATTTATAATCTTACACCACAATGGACGCTGTCAGGTTCATTTATATACACTACCGGAAATGGCGTAACATTCCCTACGGGTAAATATATATTGAACGGTATGCCAATTTATCAATATGGCAACCGAAATGCAGACAGGATGCCCGTCACACATAGAGTGGATATCAGTGCGACTTACGAAAAACCTTCCAAACGAAAATTTCAAAGTTCGTGGACCTTCGGGCTGTACAATGTTTATGGCCGCGAAAATCCATACAGCATAACTTTTAAAGAGAATAAAGACAACCCGCAGAAAATAGACGCTGTACAAACATCGCTTTTCCGGTGGGTACCCAGCATCACTTATAATTTCAAATTCTAAACTATACAGATGAAAAATATTCTCAATATCATATTCACAGCCTCAGTTTTTACAAGCTGTGAAAAAGTAATAGATGTAGATTCCAAAAGCAATCAATCCACAATCGTTATTGAAGGCAATATCACTAACGAACCGGGGCCGTATTTTGTAAAAATCACCAAATCAATTTCTTTGGAAGAAGCAGGGCCTAACCCAACAATTGACGATGCCGTAGTTACCATTAGCGATAATTTAGGGAACAGCGAAACTCTTACCCTGAAAGGAAATGGAATGTACAGCACCAATACGATTAATGGAGCAGAAGGCAGGACATATACACTAACTGTGCAGGCGGAGAACCAGACATACACTGCCCAAAGCACCATGCCGCAGCGGGTGCCATTTGATTCTATTAAAGTGGAAGCAATTACAGTGTTTGGCGATACGGAATACAACCTTATACCGGTTTACATTGACCCCATTGAAAAAGGAAACAAGTACCGGTTTGTATTAACGGTAAACGACACGCTTATCAACCAGCATTTCATCCAGAATGATGACATAAAAAATGGCGCAGTAAACACTTTCCGGCTTGAAATAAATGATGATGACTTAAAGCTAAAGCAAGGAGATTCAGTCAATATAACGATGCAATGTATAGATAAAAACATGGCATCATATTACACTGCATTGGCCCTGATGGCTGACAGTGGCCCGGGTGGTGGCACTACACCCAACAATCCTCCAAGTAATATTTCTAATGGAGCATCGGGGGTATTTTCGGCTCATACAGTGGAAGAAAAAAGTAAAGTTTTGCCATAGAATACAAGTTTAAAATACAGGACAATTTTTGTTGAATAACTACTTTCTAACGACAGACAAAACCATAAATATTTTGCAAGACTGATCGAAAAATAATTTGGTATGAAAAAAATGTTCATTAAGGCTCAGAGAATAATGAAATATATATACAGCTTAAGTATAGAACAGGATGCAGCTAACAAAAAGTATTGACGACGGAACGTAACATCAACTGCAGTAATTCTAATCAGCTTCAGTTATCTTCGCGACATTACGCTGTTGAACATTTGTACTTAACTTCGACAACAAACAAAAATCAGCTTTGGTACCAGCACGACAGAACGCGAAATGCCTGCCATCGCAAATATTGATTCGTCGGCTATAATTTTAACCTAAACTACTAAGTGATTAATGATAAAACAGGTTACATTTTATATTGCTTTATTATTGTATTTGCATAGTTATGCACAATACCAGCATGATTCAGTTAAAGTAAGCAATGGATTTATCCATTTCTACATTAAAGGAAAAGGAACGCCAATAGTTTTATTGCAGGGAGGACCTGGTTTTTCAAGTTATTATTTGAGGAGCATTGCTGATTCTTTATCAGGATACAAATGCATATTAATAGATTACCAGGGCACAGGACATTCACAATATAAAAAAGCAGATTCAACATGGGTGAGTCCTGAAAATATAATTAATGATGTTGAGCTTGTAAGGCAGAAATTAAACATTGATAAATGGATAGTTTTAGGGCATAGTTATGGCACGCAGTTCGGATTGTATTATGCTGTTAAATATTCGCAGCATGTACAGAAGATAATTTTACTTGCCTGTATAGGTACAGATAACCAGTTTCAACATTATTTTGAAGATAATTGTATGGCGAGATTAAGCGATGATGACAAATTGATGCTTCAAAACCTTGAGGCAGATACATCGTCCGACCTGCTTAGCAAACAGTTTAAACTGAACAGTATTTTACTGCAGGCTTACTTCTATGATAGAAGCAAGATTCTGCCTTTTCTTCAATCTGTTCCCCGTGATGAGATAACTACTTTTTATAATGCTGATTTCTTTAACGCTTATATGAGCAATCCAAATTTTTGGACGTGGGATATCTCAAAAAGTGTTTATAATTTATTACAAGCAGTAAGAATTATCCAGGGCAGGCAAGACCCTGTAAATGATGGGAAGCAGGAACTTTTAAATGAACACATGAAAAATTCAAAATTATTTTATATCGAACAAAGTGGTCATTTTACATGGGTAGAAAAACCAAGAGAATTCTTTTCACTTCTTGAAAATGCTTTAAAAAATTAAAAAACTACAGCTAACATATGCATTTGTAAAAGCATAGCTTGACCAGCCGCACTTCTACAGCAGTAATTCTTATCATCTTTTGTTCCCTCATGCATTCGCATTGACAACTGAAGATGAAGGAAGATTGTTGCTAACTTATCAGCCTGCAGGATCAATGGAAGAATTTTTTTAGGAAGCACGTCTATGACAAATCCAACAGCAGAGCAATCAAAACAACTTTTTTAAAAAGTATGGGATGGAACTTCTCGGCTCACCCATAGATTGATACCCTATCGAAAAAACACTACAGTCAACAAAAAAGTATTTATGATAGCACGGGGCGATCGGCAGCAGTAACATTAATCAGCTTCGGTTCGGGGAGATGGAATTCTATTCGACTATTATTCGTTACCTTCAACTTCAGTTTTTTTAATCGCTTTTGTACCAGGCTTGACGTTTAATGAATGCCCTGCCACCTGTCCCGGGAGTAAAGCGATTCAGGATCGAAAATACCGAGCCGTTGGCTGATATTTTTATTCGAATTCTGTATCAAAAACGTAATTTTAGACAACAAATTTTTACGATGTCCAAAAAGGAAATAAAAGATGAGATAAGCAAGGTCTTAGACCATTTTTCAGATGAGGCTTTAAGCGAACTACTAAATTTTCTGAAAGAGTTAGACTCAAAAAATACTCCCAAAATTTCTTCAAAAATTTCTCTCGATAGAATATTATACGAAGACAAAGAACTCTTAGCTAGACTTGCTCAATGATCTCATTAAAAGAAGTAGAGGAAATTCACAAAATCTTAATAGACAGCTTTGGTGGCTCACATGGAATTCGTGATCCAGGCAGCCTTGAATCCGCACTTGCGAGACCTTTCCAAAGTTTTGGAAACGAAGAACTTTACCCTTCACCAATCTTAAAAGCAGCAGCTTTACTGGAAAGTATTTTGATTAACCACCCATTCATTGATGGAAACAAAAGAACAGCCTATACCATTGTAAGGTTATTTTTACTATCTAAAAATCTAGACCTTAACGCATCCCAGGATGAGAAATATGAATTTATCATTTCAGCTGCTTCTGGCAAGAAGGACTTTGATAGTATCGCTGAATGGTTGACATCTCATTCCATAAAAAACATCAGCTGAAGTTTTATCCATGCATTTTGTTCACTGTTCAGCTTTAGTTGGGTGGACACGCATTCTAACCCGACTTGCGGGCTATACAAAGAGTGCCGCAAGCCTGTTTATCATTTTAATTAATTTTTCGGTTCTTTATCATGTTTCGTGGCCAGGCGGACACAGCAA
>DATBFI010000394.1:0-6027 GCA_036558585.1 Chitinophagaceae bacterium | reverse complement strand
TGGATTTGGAATGATTTAATAAGGTTCTAGCCTGTCGGGCTCATTATCCGCCTGAGGCGGACGGAGGTTCGAATCCCCCCTTCGCAACAAATGAAAGTCTCGAAAGAGGCTTTTTTATTTATGTATAAAGTGTATGTTTTAAAAAAGAAAGATTCCCTTCTACGACAGAAGCAACAAAAAGGGACAGGAGTGCCAAAAATTCTCCCTTTGCAACTAACACAAGCCATGGGATGGCAAGACTTTTATTTAAATAATTTTGCACCTGTATAGCATCTTCCTTTGTCTGCCTGATGCTGCAACATTTGTAAATAACAATCTGTTTATCGATTCAATTGCAAATTGGAAACTAAAAATTGAAAACAAGTTTGAAATCTGGCTTCGTAAATATTTTTGGCAAACCAAATGCGGGTAAAAGCACTTTATTAAATGCTTTACTTGATCAGAAGCTTGCTATTGTTTCATCAAAAGTGCAAACTACAAGACACAGGATAAAAGGCTTTTTAACAGAGCCCTCAAAATTTCAAATTATTTTTTCAGACACACCCGGAATCATTCATCCAAAGTATAGGTTACAGGAGCGCATGATGCAGGCAGTAAAGAATGCCCTGGAAGATGCAGATGTAGCTTTGCTGCTTGTTGATTCAAACGATGATATTGAGGATAACCATCAGATATTTGATGCATTGAAATTAAAAGTTCCTTCAATAGTTGTGCTGAACAAAATAGATAAAACGCCACAAGAAAAATTAAGCCAGGCATTACTATTCTTTTCTGAAAAGCCTTATTGCAATAAAACAGTTACTATTTCTGCTTTAAAAAAGTTAAGGATAAATGAATTGATTGAAACAATACTTTACTTTTTGCCTGAAGGAGAGCCTTTTTATAATGAAGATGATTTAACTGATCTTCCGACAAAATTTTTTGTCAGCGAATTAATAAGGGAAAAAATTTATCAATTATTTGAAGATGAGGTACCTTACCATACAGCAGTGTTGATAAATGAGTTTAAAGAGAAAAATACGCTGACTAAAATTCAGGCGGATATAATTGTACAACGCGAAAGCCAAAAGGCAATCTTGCTTGGTGAAAATGGCAGAATGATTAAAAAGTTAGGCACGCTTGCAAGGGAAGACATCGAAAAATTTTTGCAACAAAAAATATTTTTACAACTATTTGTAAAAGTAAGGCCGAAGTGGAGAGATAGTGAGATGCATTTGCGGGAATATGGATATTAACCAATTCTGCGAAGGGTAAGTAGGCTAATTATATTATAAACTAAATTCTTTTAGGGAAGGATCATGAGCTTTACAGCAGCAATAGTAGGCAGGCCAAATGTTGGAAAAAGTACGTTGTTCAATAGACTATTGGAACAACGAAAAGCCATTGTTGATGATGTAAGCGGTGTAACAAGAGACCGGCAATATGGTATTGCGGAATGGAATGGCAAAACTTTTAATATTATTGATACAGGCGGTTTTGTCCCTGATACCAAAGATGTGTTTGAAACTGAAATACGTAAACAGGTCAAAATTGCGATGGATGAAGCAGATGCGCTGCTTTTTATGACTGATGCTGCGGTGGGCATTACAGAACTTGATGAAAGTATGGCTGATCTATTGCGCAAAACGTCCAAGCCCGTTTTGTTAACAGTTAATAAAGTTGACAATAACGAACGAATGTTGGAAGCATCGGAATTTTATGGCCTCGGTTTTGACAAAATTTATTTTGTAAGCAGTATGAGCGGCAGTGGTACAGGTGAACTACTTGATGATCTTACAGCGTTAATTTCAGAAGAGCAATCTGAAGATACCCAACGCCTCGAAGAGTTACCTAAGTTTGCTATTATTGGCCAGCCAAATGTAGGCAAGTCCTCTTTATTGAATGCGTTAATCGGCAAGGAACGTACTATTGTAAGTGAGGTCGCCGGTACTACAAGAGATACTATCCACACACACTATAATCTTTTTAACAAAGAATTTATTTTAATTGATACCGCAGGCTTACGAAAAAAGAATAAAGAGAAAGATGATCTTGAATTTTATTCTGTTATTCGTGCTATTAAAGCAATGGATGAAGCGGATATCTGCTTGTTAATGCTTGACGCGACCAAAGGAATAACTGCTCAGGACGTAAATATTTTTTCACTCGCTGCAAGAAAGGGAAAAGGAATTGTGATACTCGTGAATAAATGGGACCTTATTGAGAAATCAACAAATACAGCGCGTGATTATGAAAAGCAGTTAAAAGAAAAATTAGCGCCCTTTACAGATGTTCCAATCATATTTATTTCGGCAAAAGAAAAGACACGCATTTTTAAAGTGATTGAAAAAGCACTTGAAGTTTTTACTAACAAGAACCGAAAAATTGCTACCAGTCAATTGAACGATGTAATGTTAAAAGTAGTTGAAACCTACCATGCCCCTGTAGTTCGTGGCCATCCGGTTAAAATAAAGTACGTAACACAATTGCCTACAAAAGTTCCATCATTTGCATTCTTTTGTAATTATCCGGATGACATAAAACAATCTTATAAAAATTATCTCGAGAATCAGTTACGCTCAAGTTTCAATTTCAATGGTGTGCCGGTAAGAATATTTTTCAGGAAGAAATAATTCGCAAACTGATATTACCGATATACAGACGAAGTGATTATGCCTTGATAATATCTTTTTATTATCAGGTATCTGGATTTGCGTAAAGCGGATTTGCAACGCAAGCGCCGATGTTATGAAGTGTCGCTGGTAATAATCCTGATATTAAAAATAGAAAAGCCCAATGATTAATCTAACATTGGGCTTGTAAATTTCTACGAATAATTTTATTGTTTATATACTTTAAACGATTTAACATTAGCCCCATCATACACCTGCACGATGTACATGCCTGTAGCCAGATGATTAAGATTGAGTGTTGCATTTGTTGCAAATGTTTGTCGCCGCAGTTGTTTGCCTGTAGCATCCAACACACTAACAGTTACCTGGGGCACTATAGAATTATGATTTACCACGATATTTAACCTGTCTTGAAATGGATTAGGATATACAAGTACATCATCATATCCCATCATAACAACACGAATTGGAGAATAAGCGTATTCGCCATCGTTATCTATCATCTTTATTCTGTAATAATTTTTACTATTAACAGGACCGGTATGAATAAATCCATATTTCTTTTCCAATGCTTTCACATTAGTTGGAGCAACAGTTCCAATGTTATTGAAGGTTCTTCCATTGGTGCTGAACTCAACGATATAATTTGCAACGTTTACTTCATTGGTTATAGTCCATTGCAATTGAACATTATTATTTAATGCTTTCGCAGTAAAATCAAGAAGCTTGACCGGCAATACAGCTTCACGTTTAATAACCACATAGTGATAAATGAAATTATTGTAATGATATTGCTCTGGCTGGTCATTATCCGGATTTACTTCAAGATAAAGATTATATATGCCTTCGGGCAAATTTGTAACGTTCACAAGAAATGAGACATGAATTGTATCATTCGTCGCTAAGGTCTTCGTTCTTGGCAATGAGAAAGTATATGCAACATTATTTTCATCATATAACACCAGTTTAATTTTTAGCGGGTCGAAAAGAGTTGTACTGATATTTTTAAATACAACATATCCCTGTAAACTATCGAATGCAATATGAATGGCGTGGTCAAATTTCAGCGTGTCTGGTATACTACTACCAAGATTTGAAGCAATCGCGCCTTCCGGCACAGGCTCAAATTCAACACTCCAATCCTGTAACTGGTAAGGTTTTACTGTAACAGAATCTTGCGTCTTCATGCGTAATTGTATGTAAGGATATAGGGAAGCATTAACCGATGAAATATCTAATTCATGTTGCGATGTATCCATTGTAGCCCAAACAGAATCTTTTCCATTCTTGTTAATTGCTATTACATCAAGATGTGTAAGATTATTGTGGTTTTCTGCTGTACCATACCATTTTATTTTATTCCAGGTTTTACCTGGTCCGAAAAGCGGGGAAGTTACACTCCCAATTGTATCATTTACTGCGATATTTTGTGAGGTGCTGATCCTGTCATATAACCCTTTTGAAAAGATTGAGACAGGTTGATAATGAGCCGAATCATTCTTTTTAAAGATGAAAATAAAAGTTCGCGGGTAAGTAAAGGAATCTATTTGCGTGCCTTGTGCTCTTAAACGATGATATAAAGAATTATTATGCCCGTACAATGCCGTGTCTTTTGCCCATACCGTAGGGGCCCAGTCTGTATTACCCTGATCATATATTTTTCTTACCACAACATAGTAGCCATTAGGGACAAAATAGTCAAGGAAATCCATAGCATTTTTCCTTGTGGAAGCTGATTGTGTGCTGTATTCAAAATTATAACGACGCATGGGGTCACACACCGAACCCGAATTGTAAGGTTGCGATGTATTAAGCACAGGTTCGAAGGTAAGAGGATTAAATATGTTGAATATAATAGAGCTTCCAACACATGCACTCCAGGTAATAGTTGTTCCATTTACAGCTAAACTAAACTGATTGTCTTCATCACCACTTGTCGGATAAATTGAATGCTGGATAAAGAGATTGTTATATACCTGTCCGAAATTAAAAGCACGTGTTGCAGAATCGAGTGTCACCCCGTTGAATAAAGATTGTGTATGCTGATAAAAATGTGCCTGCTCAAACCCCGCATTGGCTCCGTCTCTGTAAATGAAAGAAAAATTACTCCAATGTTTATCAACGCTGTCCTCTGAGACTCTCCAATAATAAACTGTATTATTTAACGACAAGGGAATATTTGTAAATGTTATCAGTCCTCCTTTTGATACATATTGCCTGCTGATTTTTTCAGGTGAATTAAACAAGGCTGTCGTATCCATTTCCATTACATATTGAGTGATTGAATCAAAAGCGTATGTTGTAGAGGCTGAAAGATCTACTGAATTAGTATTTACAATTGCATAATTATAGGGAGATACAGGGAGCAGATCTGTGGCAGAGATCTTTATCTTTATTGAAGCAGTATTATTTTTCTCACTTAATTCATGCACAAGATTGTGATCATCTACGGTTGCTTCAAGGATAGTCGTTCCTTTATCCCTGTTGGCAACTATTGGTAATCGCAATGTTACAGAATCAATGCTGTTTATAGGTGGCAAATTTCCACTAAATATATTTGTGCTACTTCCATTTGGAAATTTTCTTACAACAGAGAAATGCACGGAATCACCTGTAGCCTTTCCCAGGTTAAAAATTTTTAATTTTACCGTGAAGGAATCAGCAGCAACCGTAAGGTAACCAGGCGCTGAGAGCATTTCAGAGCTGTCTATTGCATAATCTGGACCGGAGAAAGAGTATAATTTTAAAGCCGGGTCACCATGAAGTGTAAATTGCTGAGCATGCATTTTAGCATAAAAATCTAAAGATCCCGTGTAATTCAATGCATTTGAAATCGCATCTTTTACTATATCACCAAAGCCATTGCCATATTGCCTTAATGCAATAGATTTATAAACCTGTTTTGTAAAGAGATCCAGGTAATTAAGCACGCCAAAACTGCTTGATGAAAGATAAGCAATGCTTCCGCGTTTTGGTTCCAATACAAATTTTTCTGAAAGGGTTGATCTGTTATTTACACGGTTTAAATCATAATCAAAAATATTTCCTGCTAAGCAACCATTTACAATGAATACAGGATATTTTCCTTCATTATCGTAATTAGCAGGGTTATCCAAACTAAAATCTATACTCGAAGAAGAAGAATGTCCCATATATTGAACCAGCGCACTACCTTGATTATATTGTTTTGTAAACTGAAACAAAGCTTGTGGATAACCTTTAGGATCTAATGTTCTACTGAAAGTTGACACATCTGCACCAAATGAACTATCTTTTATAATGTGTGAATACTCGGCTTGTGCACTGTCAATTATATAACCGATCTGTGGATCGTTGGCACCTGCTAATTGAATTACTTTTTTCATCCATAATTTACCTGCAATTGAAGTAGATGTATCTCGTTGGGCAGCTTCAT
>DATBFI010000393.1:0-7041 GCA_036558585.1 Chitinophagaceae bacterium | reverse complement strand
AGTAACTGTTGTCAGCTTTTAACTATGCGTAGCGAGTAGCGTTTAGACATGTGAAGTTTACAGTTATGATCCATTCAATATTTAATGAGATTGGTGAAGAAATAAACACATTTCTATTAATACGAATTCCTGCGCCTTGCTGAGTTGTTGCCAACCAAAAATATGTCGCTTGTGACAACATCTCCAACGACGTAAAACTTCAACCCGGGCTCAAAAAACCCAAACTTCGATTTGGGTTGCTCATGTATCTGCCTAAAATATTTTTACTTTACTTTAATACCTTATCAACAGGAATGACATTGAAATCTTTTTCACTAATCACACTCCCAAGGTTAGCATCGCTCAGGTTAAGCGGGTTTCCGCTCGCAGTTGAAATCCCACCCTTCATAAGTGTGGCTGCATCTGACTTTCCGGGAACGATATGATTCTTTAAAAGTGCAGCAAGCTGGTTAAGGTTTTCCGGTTTCGCCAGATCGGCCACAGCGCTGCTTCCCAGTGCATTAAAAGCATCATCGGTAGGAGCTAATAATGTGAACGGACTTTTTAAAGCGTCGCCTAATACTTTATTAAGCCCCGGTGCTTTTAGCAACCCTGAAATAGTTGATAAGGTTGGATTTTTCGCAAGAGCGTCCATCAGTGAGCTTCCGGAACTTAATAAACTTTTAGAGCCACCGCATTGTACAGTGCTTAGTGCGAGTATGCAGGAAACCAACAGCAGGTGTAATGAAAATTTTTTCATAAGTAGCTTTTTATTAGTGAAATGGAAATGAAATTATCTAAATGAAGCTAAATATTTATTGAATATGTTTAATAAAATCGTTTCAAATTTTTCAAGGTCCTTTGTCGCCTGGCAATGTTGTAAATTATGCTGCAAGTTCGTTTGTTATTGAGCATGCCCTCTATTCTATTTTTTCGTTGCTTTCCAATCTTATGGCGACTACGGGTTGATGAGACCGTTGTAAAAAAGACCTGATCAAAGAAATAAACGATATAGTACCTGCCTGTGGAACAAGTTCAACAATTATTTTACAGGATACAAATGAAACCGGAGGGCTATATTACATGCAAAAAATACCAAAAGCTTTTATGGCATTGCTACACCAGTGGAAATGAAACAAAAAATTTACTTCCTACATCCTCTTTTGTTTCAAACCAGATATTTCCGTTTGCTTTTTCTACAATGCCCTTACAAATAGCAAGCCCCAGGCCTGTTCCCGAAGATTTGGTGGTAAAGTTTGGGGCGAAAATTTTTGGCTGCATAATTTCAGGTATGCCGGTTCCTTTATCTTCAACGGATACGATCACTTCATTGTGATTTTTGAACTGGCGAATTACAATCCTTACTTTTTCATTGCCTTCATATGCTTCAATTGCATTCTTGATGAGATTGGTGAACAAACGATGTACCTGCGTTCTGTCTGCTTCGATCATGTATGTGCCCTCTTCCTTTCTCCATGCTATGTTTATTCTTTCATCTGTGCGGTATAATTGAATAATTGTTCCCACAACATCAGACAGGTCAAATACCTCTTTACGCACATTCGTAATATTGGCAAATTGGGAGAAATCACCCGCAATTTTTGATAACTGGTCAATTTGCTCAACCAAAGTATTGGCAACCTGGCGTGAAAGATCTTTTACATTCGGTGCATTATTATGTATTGCCCTCTGGAGATATTGGATGCTTAACTTCATTGGCGTAAGCGGGTTTTTTATTTCATGCGCTACCTGTCGTGCCATTTCGCGCCATGCTCCTTCGCGTTCACTCCGGGCAAGTGCTCTTGCGCTTTCTGCAAGTTTTTTTACCATTTTATTGTATTCGCTTACCAGCTCACCCAGCTCATCATCCTTCTTCCATTCGATCTCTTCGTTAACTGTGCCGAAGTTGACAGCTTTCATCTTGTTGCCGATTAATGTGAAAGATGAAGTGATACGCCTTGTTATCCAGATGGCAATCGCTCCTGCCAGTATAAAAATAAGGGCGTTAAGATTGATGAGGGTGACAAGAAAATTGGAAATTTCCTGGTTAAGCTCTACCTGGGAATTTATATATGGAACATTCAGATAGGCAAGCAGGCGGCCATCATCACTTTTTACAGGTACATAAATACTAAGATAGGAATAGCTGACTACGCCTTCATTTTGAATGAACTGGGTAGTGTGATTATAGTGCATATCATAATACGCGGCAGGATTCATTTTATTGCTGAGAATCCCGTTGTCATAAATATATCGCTGCGAAGTGATCCTTAAATTCCCTGCTGCATCAAAAAAGTTTATATCAGTATTGTGTATTTCAGCAATTTCAAGAATTCTTTTTTCCAGATCATTCATATCCCAACCAGTAAACATATTGTTGACAACACCATGATCTTTATTTAATTTTTCTATTTCATTTACCAGGATCTGTGCAGTGGTTCTCAATTTCTCATCGTTATTCCTGTGAAATCTTATGATGAAGAAAGATATTGTGGCTATACCAATAACAATAAACGAGATGACACTTACTGTAACAATAATTACCTGTATTTGTGTGCGGATATTAAAGCGGAAAACTTTTTTTATTTTATCCCACTTAAAATGTGTTTTAAGAATGAGGTGACCGAAATGCTGAATCAGCACAAGCACAACAAGTAAACCAAACAGGTAAGCAAAAAAAGTAACAGACTCAGGAAACCAGTTATTTTTTCTTGCGACAATAATTACTTTATTGCCCGCTGCTTTATACCAAAGTTCACTGTAATCTTTATTATCCCTGAACTCGTGCTCAAACTGAGGTAGATCTTTGGAAGCGATGACATCCCGAAAGCTGTAATTACTTGTACTTTTTATAAGCCGGTTATTTTGATAAATAGCCAGGGCATAATCCTGCCCTAAATTAGAGACATCGTTTACAAGTTGCCTGAACAACTGGGGCGTTAATTCTTCTTCATCCTTATATGCCCTGGGCCGAATTATTAAAAAAATATAACCAAGAGGAATAGAATCATCAGCATACACATCCTTTTCATAAATATAACTGAACTTGTCGGCAGCATTTTCATAATAATATAAATCAGGAACAGTTGTAAATCTTCCCTGATTCATAATGATAGATTTAATGACATTGAAGGATGTTGAATCATCATTGTACAATGGCCTGTAAACAGGATCGAAGGTGTAGATGCGGGTATAATAATTTTTCAGGTATCCCTGGAAATTATTATTGATAATATTATTCTTCAGTGTTTTATTTTCACTTTCAGAATAAAAATTTGAAAAACTATTTATAGAAATAAAACTGGAAAATCTCGTGAGCGCAATTCTTAAAATGGTTTCATTGGCAGGGTCTGACTCTGTAGTTATTTTTTCAGCTATTGTTATTCTCTTGTCCTGTTCGAGTGATTGATTCTGATATATCAAAAAAGCAGATACCGATGCCATAAGAAAAATGCTCCACGGCATAAAAGAAGACGAGTGAAAAAATGAAAGAGCGATATCATCGGTTCTTAAATTTAAACAAACATAAAATATAAGCAGCCACGCAATCAATGCAAAATTGAGAACAGTATCATTTGAGCCACCCATTTTAAAACTTAAAAATAAAAAAGCGAAAGACAATAAAATTATGATTCTCCAGTACATGGTTAACCTTGCGAGGAGGGAGAGTTTTACGAGGAATTGAGAGATATAAAAAAAGCAGAGAATTATGAAGCAAATAATAATGAAACTTACAATCGTGTAAATGTTCATTGAAAAAAAGTTGGTCACGTTAAAAGATATCTTTGTTTCCGCAGAATCTTTTACCAGGCTTGTTAAAGAGCCGGCCATCTTTATAGTAAATAAGGGTATAATGCTTAATGATACAATGCCAATTATTTTTTTTACGACCTCAGGTAATTTAAAATCAATGTTTTTGAACTTATCAACGTTATATTTAATAAAGCTTACAAACCAATATAAGAGTATAACATTGATCATAAGATCACCCAACGAAGGATGCAAAATACTCGATGCATATACCCTCGGGTCAAATAAATCAAGCCTGCTGTAATCAAATGGAAAATGGAAGAAGTAGGTAAGCGTTCGAAAAAATATGACTATAATCAGCAAAAAGAAAAACCCGGTAAAGAAATTAATTTGCTCAGCCAGTTCCGTTGCCAGTGAATTAATAAATATCATCAGTATAATGATAGCAATTACACGTAACACGATGGAAGCTGTTCCGGGCTGATCATTAAGCAGGGTACTTGTCTTTGAGTGAAGGAAAAAAAGTGTTTCACCTGCACCGTTCAATATAGGGGTACCGGTGTTGACCGAAGATATTGTATAACTTTTTTCAAGTTGCGGGTAAGCGGCAAAACGGCTCTGCACGTTTTCATTTTCTATTGTATACGCCCAATGTATCGGGATTAACCCGAGTATGATATATTCATGATTGTTTTTTTGAACTGTTTTCTTTAATAGTTCGAAAAAACTGTTTTGATAAGAAACTGCGTAATGCCCATCAGGTCTTGTTAAATCCTCATTTCCTACCGACATAATATTGGTGTTCCAATATAATTCCTCAGGACTGCCAGGTTCATTAATAGTGTAGGCAAAAATGCCGATGTCATCTTTCCAAAGTTGCGTTTTGGCGGTAGAAGGTCTATTTGTAATAATGCCCTGTATTAGTAACGAATCTTTTAACAATTCATCAAAATGTTGTTCCTGCCTGCTAATATATTTCTTTAGCACGCTGGCGACCTTAACCGGACTTGAGTCAAAAGAGAAATAATTTGTAAACAAAAAAGAAACCGTATACAACCAGGCGGCTGCAATAAAAAGATAACCATACTTGTACGCCGAAGTTTTGAGAATCTTAATCAAAAGTGTGATTTTGTTTTTTTATACGGTTCCACAAAATATCCATTTCCTCAAGGGTCATATCATCAAGTTTTTTTGATTTTTCTGCAGCGGCTTCTTCCATTTTTGTAAAGCGGCTTATAAATTTTTTGTTTACTTTTTCCAGAGCGGCCTCTGCATCAATTTGCAAAAATCGTGCATAGTTTATCAGGCTAAATAAGACATCGCCAAATTCTTCTTCTATCTTTTTTTTATCCTCTTGTACTATCCCTTCTTTCAGCTCTGTTATTTCTTCTTCAACTTTTTTCCATACGTCTTCCTTGTTATGCCACTCAAAGCCAACCTGTTTAGCTTTTTCCTGGATTCTTGTTGCTTTCACAACTGCAGGTAATGAAACCGGTACTCCATCCATAACCGATTTTTTCCCTTCACTTATTTTTATCGCTTCCCAGTTCCTTTTAACATCTTCCTCATCCTTCACTTTTACATCGCCATAGATATGCGGATGCCGAACAATAAGTTTATCACAAAGTGCTTCGATTACTTCCTTTAATCTGAACTTTGATTGTTCTTTGCCAATCCTTGCATAAAACACCAGATGAAGCAACAGGTCCCCAAGTTCTTCTTTTATATTTTGCCAGTCTTCCTCTACGATGGCATCAGCGAGCTCATACGTTTCTTCTATTGTCATCGACCGTAGGGTATGGATCGTTTGTTTTTTATCCCACGGACATTTCTCACGCAGCTCATCCATAATATTTACCAGTTTCTCAAAAGAAGATCCAATATTTTCCATCGCTTAAACTTGAAAAAATGAAGTAATAAGTAATGTTAACAGCAATATACCCGTCAATATGCTGCCTGCAAATAATAAAATAAAATACTTAACAAAGGTTTTAAAAATTCCCTGTTTATAAAAATTATACATCGCAAGAAAGCAATAAAGGAAAATATAAATGCTGATAAGTGTGGTGATCCAATCGAACAATCGAAAATTTGTAGTATCGTATAAAGCTGAAAATCCGTTATATACAAGCAGGGAAATAAAAATGGCAATATAAGCATGTATAAGAAGTATTAAATGGTCGACGTAAAAAAACTGCTTTCTTCTTCGTATATACAGTAACTGCAAAATCAATCCTATCAGTGGGAGGGAAACAAACATTATCTGCGGTATTGAATGCTTGAATTTTTCAAAAAAATCTTCTTTAAATCTTTCCTCGTCTCCTTTGTATTTTTGATTAATATAAATGGCGCGATAAGTTACGAGTCTTTCCAACCAATTGTCTCTTTCGCTTTCAGGAAGTTTTTCTTGCAAAGAATCATATTGTTTCTTGCTCTTCGGCGAAGTTTTAGCCAGGGAAATAACATTATCGTTTTCTTTGCCGTGCTTAGTGGAGTCTTCATTTTCTGAAGCAGGTATATAGGATGAGATAGTATTTAATATGCGTATTTCCTTTTCAATCTCGCGGCGGGCTGTTGGATCATTGACTTTTTTTAAAGAGTCCTGTAATACAGTTATCTGTTTATTTATTTCTATTTTTCCGTCGTCGTTGCGTGCCACTTTGCTGTTATTGCCTTCTGGTTCAAGGTCATCATGCTTAGAAATAAAAGTAAAAAAAATGATAAAGAATATAGCAGAGGTAAAAACATACATTCTTACAGGATGCAGATAACTGGCTCTTCTGCCGCGAAGATATTCTTTGGATAAAAAACCGGGTTTTAGTAAGAGAAATTTAAGGGTTTCGAAAAATTTACTGTCGAAATGCATTATGTCGTAAATAAGATGGGTGGCGAGTGACCAAAAACTTTCTTCTACCTCTACATTTTCCTGCCCGCATATATGACAGTATCTCCCCAAAACTTCTGCATTGCAATTAAGACAGTTCTTTTTTTTTCTTTCTTTTAAATGCGACACCCTGTTAAAATTTGACTAAAAATACACAACTCAATCAATGCCGCAATACATACTTTGCAACATGGTTTACCGTTAATGAATTGCACCCGTTATTTTTGAAATAAATTCAACATTGATGAAGGCAGTAATCTCGTTTCTATTATCTCTCTTATTTATAAATATTTCTTTCGGCCAATATTACTACAACGATATAATTACCACGCAACAAACAAACAGGCAATATCTTTTACTAAAAAATAATCACATTCGGCAAGTATCGGCGTCAAGCTATGAAGCAAATGGAGAACTCACCGATCATT